>DASZOW010000048.1:0-4457 GCA_035550615.1 Puia sp. | reverse complement strand
ATCCCCGTCCTGCTGCTTTCCAACGGCGGACTGTATAAAACGGTCCGGTTCAAGAACCCTAACTACGTCGGCGATCCGATAAATACCGTCAAGATATTTAATGAAAAGGGTGCCGACGAGATCGTTCTGCTGGATATCTCCGCGTCCAGGGAGGGGAAAAGCATCGATTTCGGAAAAATTGCCGAAATAGCAGGGGAAGCCTTTATGCCAATGGCTTATGGCGGCGGGATCCGCTCCCTTGAAGATGCAAAAAAGGTATTTGATGCAGGTTACGAAAAGATCGTTCTCAATACAATTGTTCAGGAAAATCCCCGTTTGATCACCGAAGTCGCAAACGTGTATGGAAGTCAGAGTGTAGTGATAAGCATCGATGCAAAACCGGGCTGGATGGGCCGCTATCGGGTCTATACCCGTCATGGCTCGAAAAATACGGGCCTTGGCCCCGCGGAATACGCCAAACAAGTGCAAGATGCAGGCGCCGGAGAGATCTTCATCCAGGCCATCGACAAGGACGGCACCTGGGAGGGATACGATATTCCACTGATAAAAACGGTCAGCAGCGCCGTAAAGGTGCCGGTTATTGCCTGCGGCGGAGCGGCTAACATGGATGATCTTATAAAAGCCTGTAAAGAAGGTGGCGCCTCTGCGGTTGCGGCCGGCTCCATGCTCGTGTATCAGAAAAAGGGCATGGGTGTCCTGATCAATTTCCCAACCGATGGCCTCAAAGTCTGACAGTAATTAATAGTTTAATCGGAGTATCTAATGAGTAAAGTAAGATTTGGCCTGGTCGGTGCGGGAAGGATTGCCCAACGGCATGCCGAACATGCGGGTAATAAAGGGATCCTGACCGCTGTCTGCGATGTCGTACCGGAAAAGGCAGATGAGCTGGCCCGGAAATACAAAGCTAAAGCGTACTATGATGTCGATAAGATGCTGGAAGCGGAGAAGGATATCGACGTCATGTCCATCTGTTCCCCAAACGGTCTGCATGCCGAACATGCCATCAGAGCGCTCAATGCCGGATTCCACGTCCTTTGCGAGAAGCCCATGGCTCTAACCGTATATGAATGCGGAGAGATGATCAAAGCGGCGGAACGTACCAATAAACGGCTCTTCGCTATCAAGCAAAACCGGTTCAATCCTCCCGTCGAAGCGGTCAAGAAGATCATCGACCAGGGAAAACTGGGAAGGATCTATAGCGTCCAGCTGAGCTGTTTCTGGAACAGGAATGAGGATTATTATCGCAACTCGTGGAAAGGAACCTTAAAACTGGACGGCGGCACGCTTTTCACACAGTTCAGCCATTTCATCGATCTGCTGTACTGGATCGTCGGCGACGTCAGGGAAGTCCGGGCTATGATGGGCAATTTTGCGCATAAAGGCATCATCGAATTCGAGGATACCGGGGTCGTCATTCTCGAGTTTCATAATGGCGCCATCGGAACCATCAATTATACGGTGAACAGTTTTGGCAAGAATATGGAAGGCTCCCTGACCCTTTTTGGAGAAAAAGGAACAGTCAAGATCGGCGGCCAGTATCTGAACGAGCTCGAGTACCAGAATATAGAAGGGTATAAGATCACGGACCTTCCCGAGGGAAATAAGGCCAATAATTATGGTACCTACCAGGGATCGATGAGCAATCACGACAAGGTGTATGATAACCTTATTGAAGTGCTCCGCAACAATGCAGCTATCTCCACGAGTTCATTCGAAGGCCTGAAGACGGTCGAAATCATCGAAAAGATCTATAAATCCGCCACCCGGTTATGAATCGCCCTATCCTGCTCGAGTCCCAGATCAAAGACGTTTGGTTCGGCGCCAACGTCAAGGTGGTGCAGCCGGTGAATATGTATGGATGCGCCATAGGTGACGACTGTTTTATCGGCCCCTTTGTGGAGATCCAGCGGTCGGTAACTATCGGGAACAGGACAAAGGTGCAGTCACATTCGTTCCTCTGCGAGCAGGTGACCATCGGCGACGACTGCTTCATCGGGCATGGCGTCATGTTCATCAACGACCTGTTTGCGTCCGGTGGGCCCGCACGCGGAGATAAGAGCCTCTGGAAGAGCACCCGTCTCGGAAATAATGTGTCAGTGGGGTCCAATGCCACCATTCTGCCCGTGTCGATATGTGACGGCGTCGTGATCGGAGCCGGTGCCGTAGTCACCAGGGATATTAGCGAACCGGGCATCTATGCCGGCAACCCCGCCCGGCTTTTACGCAGGATTTGATCAGATAGTCCCAATCAACCTATATGCATGTACCATTTGTAGACCTCTACGCTCAGTACCTTACCGTAAAGAAAGAAATAGACGATGCCATCGGGCAGACGATCCGCACCTCCGCTTATATCGGGGGACAGGCGGTCAGGGATTTTGAAAATGCCTTTGCGGCGTACCTCGGTATCGGGCACGTAATAGCCTGCGCAAACGGTACCGATTCCATCGAGATCCTGTTGAAGAGCTATGGCATCGGGCAAGGCGACGAAGTCATCGTGCCCGCTATCTCGTGGATCTCTACATCTGAAGCCGTCAGCTCGGTGGGCGCCACGCCCGTGTTCGTGGATATCGAGGAAGACTACGGTACCATGGATGTCTCGCTGATCGGGAAGGCCATTACAAAAAAGACCAGGGCGATCATTCCCGTCCATCTGTACGGCCAGCCGGCGGATATGCCTGCGATCATGGCGATTGCGGGCAAACATAACCTGGTAGTGATCGAAGACTGCGCCCAGGCGCATGGAGCGCGGATCGAAGGCCGCAACACCGGTACTATCGGGCATGCGGCGAGCTACAGTTTTTATCCTGGTAAGAACCTGGGAGCGTATGGCGATGCAGGCTGCATGGTGACGAATGACCCCGCCATCGCGGAGAAGGCCAGGATGATCGCACAACATGGACAAAAAGGCAAACATAATCATTTGATAGAAGGACGTAATAGCCGGCTGGACGGCCTGCAGGCGGCGATCTTGCTCGCCAAGCTTCCCCATCTGGAGAAGTGGACGGAAGCCAGGATAGCTAATGCGGCACGATATAGTTCCCTGTTGAAAGACGCCGGAGTGACCGTTCCCTCCGTACGGAAGAATGGGCGGCATGTCTTCCACCTCTATGTGATCAGGACGGAGAAGCGGGGCGAGCTACAGAAGGCGCTGGAAGCCGGCGGCGTGGAGACCGCCATCCACTATCCATCGCCGTTACCATTCCTGCCTTGCTACAAGCATAGGAATTTCCGGAGCGAGGATTTTCCCGTGGCGGCGGGATTTCAATCCCGGATACTCTCTATCCCACTATTCCCGGAGCTTAGCGAGGACTGCATCCGCTATGTCTCCTCGCTTATCAAATCGGTGCACGGTGAGTAACAACAGGCGGAAAACGATTCTCATCCTTTCCACGGAGCCATGGGGAAAAATGCTGGTGTCGAAGATGCATTATGCTATCGCTCTCGCCCAAAGGGGTAACAGCGTGTTCTTCGTGAACCCGCCCCGTAAGCTCGATGGACAAGCGCTTGCAACCATTGCGGAAAAAAGAGAAGGCGGTAACATCACTGTAATAGATATCGGCGAGATGACCGGAGGGTTGTTCCTGCGTCACAAACTTCCTTTTTTGTACCCGATGGTCACCGGGAGGTATGCCAGGGCGATAAAAAGGATCACGGGCCCGCAAATAGACCAGGTCTGGTGTTTCAATCCCAACCTCTTCATAGACCTGCGCGTTTTCGGCGCAGGCGCATCCATCCTTTTGCTGTATGATTTTTACCGGGGGAGCCATATCTTCAAGGCGGCGCGGTCGGCCGATGCCCTCGTTTCCATTTCGCAGGTGATCATGGAATTTTATGCGGCTACTCCGCCCCCCAAGCTGTTGCTGCAGCATGGACTGGGGTCGGCTTTCGCTGTTCGTGCGCAGGAAAGGCTCGCGGCCGGTAAGCTTGCCCCGCGGTCCGGCGCCAAAGTCAAGATCGGATATGTGGGCAACCTGCTCCGCACGGGAATGAATACGGCCATAGCCAGAAGCGTCATCGAAGCGCACCCGGATGCCGAATTCCATTTTTGGGGACCTTATTCCCTCTCCGGAAATAACGTGACGCCGCCGGATGCCGAGATACCGGCCGACCTGTTGGACCTCGTCGAATTCCTCAAGGGCCGGGATAATGTCTTTCTTCATGGCGTGGCCGACCAGGAGACGCTTGCCGGGGGACTGTTCGGAATGGACCTGTTCCTGTTTATGTATTCTCCCAAAAAAGAAATGAATTCCGCTTCCAATGCGCATAAACTGCTGGAATACCTCAGCACCGGGAAGGTCGTCGTCTCGACCCATGTTTCCAATTATGCCGGTACAGGTTTGCTGTGCATGTGTGAAAAAGACCGGGAAGAAGACCTGCCCGGCATCTTCGACAAGGTGCTCGGCGACCTTTCCACCTATAACTCGCTGGATGAGCAAAGACGGCGAATCATCTTT
>DASZOW010000047.1:0-4107 GCA_035550615.1 Puia sp. | reverse complement strand
CATGCCTGGTGTAATCCATATCGGGCCGTCAAGACCATCGGTAGGTCTTCGATAGCACCGAATCATATTACCCGTCGGCATCCGGAATGGTTCGTGCGCTTCCAGAACACGCTTTATTTCGATCCGGGAAACAAGGAAGTGCAGGCATATGTGACGAATGTCATCCGCGATATTGTCCGGCGGTATGATATCGATGCCTTGCATTTCGACGACTATTTTTATCCTTATGATATTGTCGAAGGCGGGGGACCCGGTAAGGATTTTCCCGACAATGTAAGCTATGCGCGTTATGGCAATGGCATGTCAAAGGGCGACTGGCGCCGCAGCAATACGGACTCCATCATCCTGCAGATCAGCAAGGCCATCAAGGAAGAGAAGCCATATTGCAAGTTCGGGGTCAGCCCCTTTGCCATCTGGCGGAACAGCTATAAGGATCCGGAAGGCAGCGATACGCATGGCGGCCAGACAGACTATGATAATCTCTATGCCGACGTGCTCCTATGGTTGAAAAAAGGCTGGATCGATTATGTGGTCCCGCAGATATATTTTGAGTTCAGTCAACCGCATGCTCCCTATGGCGTACTGCTCGATTGGTGGGCGCGTCATACCTATGGGCGGCAATGTTATATCGGACTGGGTATCTACCGGGCGAATTCGAATGCCGCATGGCGGGACAAGACCCAGCTGCCGCGTCAGATCCAGGCTTTACGTACTTATCCGACCGTACAGGGGGAGATGTATTTCAGCAGCAGCTCTTTCCAGAATAATCCCAACGGATGGAGCGATAGTCTCCGGAACAACTATTACAACTACCCGGCACTGATCCCGCCGATGCCATGGATCGATTCCGTGAAACCGCACACCCCGCTTTTTCATATTGAGAATGACGCCAAGGGCCTGAGCACGACGGCATGGCTTTCAAAAGGAGCGGAGGGAGATTCGTTGCGCGGGTTTGCCATTTATCAAACCGACTCGGCGACCACCGACATCGATTCCGTCCACGCTTTTGAATTTATCCCATATGATCCGGTGGCGGGATTCACGGTACATCACGAACTACCCGAGCAGAAGGGACCGGCCCACTATTATTTCGCTACGGCTGTCAGCCGAAACAATGTGGAAAGCGCCCCCGTTCCCCTAATAATGACTAATTTTACGAGATCAAACACGGAGCCGCAGGCTCCATAAAAATCCTTTATATATGCCAGGTTTGGAACTATTCGGCCCCGAAGAACGCAAAGAGATCAACGATGTCATGGATACCGGTATCCTGATGCGGTACGGTTTTGATGGTCCCCGGAAAGGGATCTGGAAAGCCAAAGAGCTGGAGGACACGATCAGCCGGAAGCTGAATTGCGGCTATACCCAATTGGTCAGCAGCGGTACGGCGGCGCTGACGACGGCCTTTGCCGCTTTGGGAATCGGCGCGGGAGATGAGGTGATCATGCCCGTCTTTACGTTTGTGGCCAGCTTCGAATGTGTGCTTAGCGTGGGCGCGGTGCCGGTACTGGTCGATGTAGATGAAACGTTGACGATGGACCCGGCGGCGGTCCGCAAGGCGATCACCCCTCGGACGAAATGTGTGATGCCCGTACACATGTGCGGCGCCATGGCCGATCTCGACGCATTGACGCAGATCTGTAAAGAACATAAGCTGGTCCTGCTGGAAGACGCCTGTCAGAGCTTCGGTGGCCGGTATAAGGGAAAATATCTCGGCACCATCGGCGATGCGGGAACGTTCTCGTTTGATTTTGTAAAGATCGTCACCTGCGGCGAAGGCGGCGCCGTCATCACTGATAGCAAAGACCTGTATATAAAGCTGGATGGGTATTCCGACCATGGCCATGATCATAAAGGAGCAGACCGTGGCGCCGATCTCCATCCTTTTATAGGATATAACTTCCGTATCTCGGAATTGCACGCAGCGATAGGGCTGGCGCAGGTTCGGAAGCTGGACCAGTTTATTGCCATCCAAAAAAAGAACTATAGCCAGCTCAAGGCCATCCTTTCGCAGGTGCCGGAGATCCGTTTCCGGACGATACCCGATCCCGATGGCGAGATCTTTAGTTTTCTTAGCTGGTTCCTGCCTACGGAAGAGGCTACCCGCGCCCTGGTGGCCGAGCTGAAACAGCAGAACGCCCTGGCGGGTAACTTCTATTGGTATGAACATAACTGGCACTATTTCCGTGTATGGGATCATCTCCGCCAGGTAAGTACGCTCAATAGGTTGAACGATGCGCAGGAAAAAGCCCTGCGTGCGCTGAAGATCGATGCATTCCCCGCCAGCGATAAGATCATGAGCCGTTGCATCTCTACAGCTATCGGTTTGTTATGGACGGAAGAGCAAACCAAAGAGCGTGGAGAGAAGATCGTGGCCGCTGTTAAGAAAGTGCTGGCCCGCGAAAAAGCATCCGTGGCCTAAACTTTTCGCCTCAAAAATCTGCTTTCAAAAAAAGTATAGCTAAGCGCTGCGAGACCGATGGTAAGACCGGCGGCAAGGAGTAGATACAGATACGCTGAGGCCTGAAACCTATTTTCCTTCCAGCTTATTGCAATAGTCCAGCGAACCGAGCCGGAAGTGGAGCGGAAGGCGGGTGGCTTTCTCTATCGCCAGCTCTTGCTTGCAGAAGAAACCCAGGTGGCGGACATAATAGTCACCGCCGGCGGTCGCTGCGAGACTCGGCATCAGCTGACCCGTCTGCCGTCCGTTGGAATCCGGAAGCCTGCCACCTCTTGGAACCCCCGGTAGCAAGGACGATAATTTCGGCTGAAAATACCCGGGCAGGGTTAATTGCAGATGCTCGGGAATAAATTTATCCACCGGCGCGGGGCTGACCATTTGACCCCTGGCTGCCACCATAACAATTGAAAGACATACAACAAGAAAAGTTTTTTTTCGTTGCACGATTGATCCCCGGTTTTTATGTAAATTTACGGCCTGATTTTTGTGGTCCGCGCGCTCCTACACCTTAAATGACGAATCCAACGATATCGTCCAATGTGAAGGGGTACCGCAAAACCCCTGAAAGACATGTCGTTAAGCCAATCATTACAGCAAAAATTACTCCAAAAATTATCTCCTCAGCAGATTCAGTTGATGAAGCTGTTGCAGGTTCCTACGGCTAACCTGGAGGAGCGGATCAAGGAAGAGCTGGAAGAAAACCCTGCATTGGAGGTGACGGAAGACCATGAGGAAGGGTTAGGGGAGGAGGTCAAAGAGGAGTTCGATTCGGATGAATATGAGGAAAAGGATGGCAGCGAGGATGATTATGAGAATATCGATATCAGCGAATATGTCAGCGATTCGGATGACGACGTAGCGGATTATAAGCTTAGGGACGATAACTATCCCGATGCCGATGAGGATCGGGTGATGCCGCATAGAGTCGAGACCTCTTTTCATGAGTTGCTGCTTGATCAGCTGGGAATGTTGGTCGTAGACGACCGGACGAGGAAGATCGCCGAACAGATCGTGGGGAGTATCGACGACGACGGCTATTTGCGCCGGGAGACGGCTTCGATCGCGGATGATCTGGCCTTTCGTCAGAATATAGAAACTACCGAAGAAGAGATAGAAGAGTTGATCAGGAAGATCCAGCAGTTCGATCCGCCGGGTGTGGCGGCTCGCGACCTCCAGGAATGCCTGCTTATCCAGCTGCGCCGGAAAAAGAACAGCAGTAAAAGCGTCGATATGGCAATCGATGTCCTCACCTATTATTTCGACGAATTCACGAAGAAGCATTACGATAAGATCCAGCGCGGGCTCAACCTCGGCGACGAGCAGCTCAAGGAGGTCATCAACCAGATCATCAAGCTCAATCCCAAGCCGGGCGGCGATGTCACGGAGGTCAACAAGGCGGAAAGCTATGTGATCCCCGATTTCTTTATTGCCAATAATGGCGGGAAATTGGAGCTTTCGCTAAATTCGAAGAATGCCCCCGATCTGCGGATCAGCGAGGGGTATAAGGAGATGTTGAAAGAATACGACCGCGGCAGCAAGAAGGATAAGCGTCAGAAGGAGGCGGTTCTTTTTATCAAGCAGAAGATCGATGCGGCCAAGTGGTTTATCGATGCGATCAAACAGCGGCAGCAGACCTTATACAATAC
>DASZOW010000046.1:0-2116 GCA_035550615.1 Puia sp. | reverse complement strand
TATTCAGCCGGCGTGCAGTCCATCTTAAAAGTAAAGGTATCCTTCAGAAAAGATATGTCTTCCTTCGCCACTCCGGCATGGGTGAAACGCTCGATCACATGACTTTCTACCCCCCACAACATAGGACTGATAAAACCTTCCGGCGGTGGCGGAGTATAAGCGGTGCTGATCTTCAATAGCTGCGCCACCATGGTCGGATCACCCGGTATCCAGTTCCCCATCACGACCCTGCCGCCAGCACGGGTCACACGGACCATTTCCTTTGCCACATCCATTGGCCTTGGCGCGAACATAGCCCCGAATATACTAACGGTGAGGTCAAAGCTACCATCGGCCAGCTCCTGCAGATTACTGGCGTCCCCCTCCTGGAACGAGATGTTCGTAAGCCCCTCCGCCTCCGCTCGCTTCTTCGCCGCCGCGAGAAGATTGCTGGCTATATCTACACCCAGGACCTCCGCTCCAAGCTTCGCCTCGGGTATGGCCGTATCTCCATCTCCACAACCAAGATCCAGTACTTTCATTCCTTTGGTAATACCTAATTGAGCGACCAGCGCAGCGCTGCTGTCACGCATACTGTCGGCGATCTTTGTAAAATCGCCCTTCTCCCATAATGCTTTGTTCGGATTCATTTTGCTCTTATTTTTATTGATAAACAATTGAAATGCAATATTAACCCTTGTCAGCATCCCCCCATTGCCCTGCAAGTCCAATCATATGACTTAAAAGGTCAGCCGCTGGTCTTCGTAAATTTCCTAATTTTAATCTGTATGCATAATTTTTTGGAAAGCGTATTACAGCATCCACAGTACTACAGGCAGTTCAACTGCGGCAAATCATTGATCACCGCCTTTAGCTGCCCGATGGAGGCGCGTTTGATGAAAAGCAGGTTCTCGGGTTTATGGACACAATACAACTGCTTGTTTTACACAATAGATGGCAGAAAAGTATGGCATACGTCAAAAGGAATATATGATATCCAAAAAGACAGCTGTGTCTTTGTAAGAAAAGGAGGATTTATCCTGGAACAATTTATGGACACGGGCTTTTGCGTAATGCTGTTCTTTATACCGGATGAATTTATCTGCGACACCCTCCATACAAGAACAAAGCCACTCGAAAAATACGAGCAGCACTTCGAGCCACTGATGATGATCGAATCAAGCGAAACCCTGAAAGGGTTCTTTCTTTCGATGTCTTCCTATTTTACAGAGACGCACGACCCGGACCCCTCGCTGCTGGAACTGAAATTCAAAGAGCTTATCCTGAACATCGCGGACAATGCCGCCAACAGGGACCTCTTATCTTATTTCTGCTCTATATTACATGAGCCGCAGGCAGCCTTGTTGAAAAGAGTGATGGAAGATAATTACTGCTACAACCTGAAGCTGGAAGTGTATGCCGAGCTTAGCAACAGGAGCCTGTCCGCCTTTAAACGCGATTTCGAAAAACTTTTCCAAAGCACGCCGGGAAAATGGTTGCTGGAAAAAAGATTGCACCGCGCCCTGCATTTGCTGAGCAATCAGAACAAGACGGTGGCCGAGACGGCCTTTGAATGCGGCTTCGAGAGCCCCGCTCATTTCAGCCGCGCTTTTAAAGCAAGATTTGCCAAGGCCCCCACCGAACTAAAGAATCACCCGCTGCATCAATGATTTGATAACAATTGTTATCGTCCCGCCCCTGGCGTCGCCCTACCTTTGTCAAAAATGAATATGAAAGCAGCAGTATTATACTCCAACGACGGAGCCCCCCGATACGCAGACATGCCGGAACCTACGCCACAGAACGATCAGGAAGTGCTGGTATCCGTAAAGGCCGTAGCGCTAAAACATTTTGACAGGAGCCGGGCGACAGGCGCCCATTATTCCACCGAAGGCCAGGAGCGGGAAGCAACGGTCATCGGCGGCGACGGGGTTTGCGTGCTGCCCGATGGCGTCCGGGTGTATGCATTGGGAGCCAGTGGAATGATGGCCGAAAAGGCGACAGTGGAAAAGGACAGGATCGTACCATTGCCGGCAGGACTCGATGATATTACCGCGGCGGCGCTTCCAAACGCCGTCATTGGAGCCGCCATGGCCCTCCGGTTCCGGGCAGGAATAGAGCCAGGGGATACGGTGCT
>DASZOW010000045.1:0-3772 GCA_035550615.1 Puia sp. | reverse complement strand
GCTTCAGCAGATCGGATAGTTTCTTGCTATCGTTCATCCGCATGTACTTCATGGAATTGAGCATCCCGGCCATATCGCTCAGGTTGATCTCGAAATAGATCTCGTCGCATTTCTTTATCGCCGCCTTGAGGCTGTCGCTTAGCACCGCGTCTTTGGCGCAGAGGATATGCATCGTACCGAACAGATAGGATGGATGGGTAATGTTTTTACCCGAGATGCGCCACAGCAGGATGTGCGGCGTATGCGGCGGCTTCGGCGTTTGCGTTTTTTGCGCCCGGGTCAGGGCGAAGACAAGCAGCCCCGCAATTAATAAGGTCAGTTTTTTCACGACACTACGGCCTCCTCGCCGTATAGTTGGTTCTTGGAATTTTCATGATACCGCCGCCTCCTCTCCATAGAGCTGATCCTTGAATTTAAGCGAGGGCGAGGGAATGAAATTCCCGAGCCCAAGCTCGTTCCATTTTTTATCGACTGCCGCGATGGTCTTATCATCGGCTACGATGATATTGGGCCAGTCCCGTTGAAAATCGTCCAGCTCCCTGGTCTTCCGCGTGCCATCCAGCCCCATACAGGCGATCCGCTTACGTGGATCAGTAGCCGATGCTCGCTCGGCCGGGATATGGTCCCGGCGCGGGTCCAGGTTATTGCAAAAACGCCATAACGCCACAGGCAGATCGGTCGCATCCACGGTATGTTCCACATACAGGATCAACTTGATGCCCTGCATCGCGTCGAGCGCGCAGAGGGCCGCATGCAATTCGCGGATATGCCCCGGTCTGTCCTTATGTACGGCCAGGATGAGACAGGGGATGCCTTGGGCCGGCAGGTGAAGATTCACGCCCCTGATCTCCGGCCATTGCCGTTGCAGCATCTCTGCCGTCAGCGGGCTGACGACTGTGGCCAAATCCGAGGCCGCCGGCATCACCTCTCGCAAATAGCCCGGATCCATTTCTTCTTCTGCTTTGGTGGTGCCGTCTATGCACATTTTTCCCCCGAAGCCGAGCCGGCTGCAGCTATGGTCCAGCACATCCATGGGCCCTTGCGAAAAGCTGATATCCGTAGCGGGATTCAGATTGCGGAAGACATCCTGCGCCAGTTTTTTATAATCCGTGATAGTCGTTTGTTCGTCCGCGATCACCAGGATCTTGTTGAACATCATCTGTCCGGCGCCCCACATGGCGTTCATGACCTTTTGGCCCTGGCCGGCATATTCCTTCCGGATCTGGGCGATGACCAGGTTGTGGAAGACGCCTTCCACGGGCATCTCCATGTCTATGATCTCCGGTACTAAGGTCATCTTTATCGGCGCCAGGAAAATGCGTTCGGTGGCTTTACCCAGCCAGGCATCTTCCTGCGGCGGTATCCCGACAATGGTAGCCGGGTAGACGGGATTTTTTTTATGCGTGATGGCGGTGATGTGGAAACGGGGATACCAGTCGGGCAGCGAATAATATCCCGTATGATCGCCAAAAGGTCCTTCCCAGATCGGTTCTTCTGCCGGATCTACATATCCTTCGATCACGAAGTCGGCGTCGGCGGGCACCTCGATCTCGGGTTGCGTGATACATCTGACCAGCTCTACCTTCTTCTTGCGCAGAAATCCTGCCAACATGTATTCGTCGACGTTCTCCGGGAGCGGCGCCGTTGCGCTATAGGCGTAGGCGGGATCGCCGCCGAGGGCCACGGCCACAGGCATCCTGTGGCCCGTTTTTTTATACTCTGCAAAATGCCGGGCGCTGACCTTATGTTTATGCCAGTGCATGCCCGTCAGCGTGGGGCCGAAGACCTGCATCCGGTACATGCCGACATTGCGGGTCATTGTATTTGGGTCTTTGGTATGGATAATGGGTAAGGTGACGAAGGGACCCCCGTCTTTGGGCCAGCACGTAATTACCGGTAACTTGCCGATGTCGGGGTTCGCCATGACGACCTCCTGGCATTCGCCACGACCGCTCTTCACCACCGGCATCCAGCTGGCGAACTGTCCTAATTTCGGAAGCAGCTTCAGTTTATCGAGGAGACCCTCTTTTGGGGCCGAAAGGAGTTTAAAAAGTGATTCGATCTCCCGGGTGACGTCGTCGAGCTTTTCCACTCCCAGGGCCAAGCACATGCGTCTTTCGCTGCCATAGGCGTTCATCAGCACGGGGAATTCGGTGCCGGTATTTTCGAAGAGGAGGGCCTTGCCGCCGTTGCCGCTTTTGCTGATCCTGTCGGTGATCTCGGCGATCTCGAGCTTCGGGTCTACAAAGGCCCGGATACGTACCAGTTCGCCTGCCTTTTCCAATGCCTGGATAAATTCCTGCTGGTTCTTATAAGCCATGCCGCAAAAATAACCCACAAACCCCAAACCCGTGCGGCCATTCTCCCTTAATATACTTTCTTCGGGCAGTCCAGTATCGCATCGCGGCGATGGTGTATCATCTGGCCATCATGGAGGTCTATGGTCAGCCGGAAGCCAGACATATAATACCAGTCCTTATTTTTTGAACCACCCCGGATCGATCCTGCTGCCGGATAAGGCGCCCCATTCTTCAATTCGCTGCCGCGATAGGCCATGGCCACTGCTTCGGGGCCTCTGGCTGCCAGCAGGATGTTCTGATCGACGTAACGCGTGCTCACGTCGTCAAGATAATCCGTGAACGACTTGCGCATGCCGATCTCCCAGGCCAGCGTCACCCGGTCGGATACGCGGAATTTGATGCCGCCGCCAAAAGGCAGGGCGAATTGCGTCAGCGCATATGGCTTCCGGTCGGGGTATTGAGACAGCCCCTCCCCTTCCGTGCTCAGCGGTCGCAGATAAACTTTTTTTCCGGCGCTATCGTACGAATAAGGATTGAAATGAAAAAACGCGATGCCGCCAAACACATAAGGCGTAAGCCGGTGTTCATTCAGATCGAGCAGATTGTATTCGAGCAGCAGGTTCCATTCCCCGATCACCGACTCGAAGTTCAGATTGCGGGCCCGCAGGTCGGCCTGGTTGCTATAGCCGTCCGCAGCGGAGATGCGTCCATATGTAAGATTGGAAAGGATGGAGAAATGACTCGTGAAGTCATATTGTATGCCGGCGCCGAACGCACCGTTGGCCTGCGATGTCGTATAACGCCCCGATTGCAGATCGCCGCTGTAATTGGCAAACCCTCCAAATAGATTGACTTTCCACTGGGCATGGGCAAATAGGGGGAACAGCATTCCCACCAAAAGGATTTTCTTCATTCTGGTTCAGAATTTAAATGCGATAGAGTTATAACCGTCGGTTTAACGCAGGGAGTGTGGATCGGATTAATACGGTTCGCGAGAGATTAGAGGAGGGACGTCCGGCAATAGAATTATACGATAAGATGAGATTTGAAGTTGCTGGTCTAACGCAACTTTTAAGCCAAATATTTGAAAACGCCTGATCAAAAAAAAGTTAAAGCCATTTAAACCGAAATCAGCCCCTTTTCCCTACCTTTGCACCCCACGAAATCACCGGTTCAACGGTTTACCGTTGTACCATTATACACGGTTTCGGGACGTAGCGCAGCCCGGTAGCGCACTTGCATGGGGTGCAAGGGGTCGCTGGTTCGAATCCAGTCGTCCCGACTTGAGAGGACAAAGATGGAATTTCTCCGCTTTGTCCTTTTTCTTTTTCTTGGAGTTCCTTGTCCAGCGTGTATATCAGCCGCACGGCCTCATTGATCCTTGTGGTTCGAAGTTGGTCGCCGTCGTAAACGAGCTTTTCCGGGTAAACCAAACCGATGACCTGACGCTTCTCCATGATGGAGCCGGTTTC
>DASZOW010000044.1:0-7939 GCA_035550615.1 Puia sp. | reverse complement strand
GTATCTTTATCCCATGAGTAAGAAACCCATCCAGGAAATGCGGGCTTTTAACCGCTGGTATACGGATGTCATCGGCCTGTTGAACCGAAACCTGCTCGACAGCGAGTACTCCCTTGCGGAGGGTCGACTGATCTACGAACTCCACAAAGCGGGAAGCGTCCAGGCTTCGCAGATCATGACAACAATGCATATCGATAAAAGCTATTTAAGCCGAACACTGAAGAAGCTCGAGAACGAAAAGATCGTGGCGCGAAGAAAGAGCCCTCATGACCGCAGGGCCGTCCAGCTTTCTCTCACGAAAAAAGGAATGCGCGAGTTCGCGATGCTGAACGCCGCCAGCGATGAGCAGATCGGTTCGTTGGTCGGCCATCTGCGCGAGGAGCAACGTGAGCAACTGGTAACGCACATGAACGCGATCCGAAGATTGATGGCGCCACCTCCGCGCCCCATCGCCGTCGAAGACCCGCATGCGCCAGTGTCAGATTCGCCGAGGCCAGCAGTAAATCCGAAAACCATCGCCATCCGCACCACGCTCAAACCCGGCGACCTCGGCTATATCGCCTACATGCATGGCCGGGTCTATAACCGCGAGCATCAGTATGGGTTAGGTTTCGAGAGTTATGTGCTCCAGGGACTTGGCGAGTTCGGCCATCACTATGACCCCAGAAAGGACCGGGTCTGGATTTGTGAATATGGACAGGAGATGGTAGGCTTTCTCGTCGGCGTTCATCGGAAGGACGCGGTGCAGCTACGATATTTTATTCTTTTGCCCGAGTATCGGGGACTGGGCCTCGGAAAACGGTTGATGAAAGAATTTATGGCCTATGTCCACGACAGCGGTCACCGGCGGGCGTATCTCTGGACGACCAATGAGCAGCAGGCAGCAATAGCGCTTTATACCCAGTATGGGTTCGTCCTCAGGGAAGAAAAGGAGTCGAGAGCCTTCGACAAGCCGCTCATCGAGTTGAAATATGAGCTTACACTTTAGCGGCTCCATCCCGGCATCGGCTTTACCTCCCTTTGTTTGCCGGCTCGCCTCATAGCGGCCCCGGACGCGCCGGGGCTGCTCGTTTTGAATGGTTACAATATGCTACTAACCTTGACCGCCACCATGGCGTCTTCACCATTACTCCGGCGTACCCGAACCCTGACCTTTGGTCCCCTGGTCTTTAACAGGTTTTGATAGGTCTGCACATCCGGATTTTTGTCGCCGTTGATCTCGAGGATCATATCCCCCTCCCTGAGACCGGCAAGATCCGCGGGCGAGTTGGGCATGACGGCGGTTACGATGACCTTCCCATCTAAGAGTGCGATAAAGGCCCCGGAATAGCTATAGTCGAACGGCTGCCGGTAATTGCTATTCGGAATAATATAGATCTCGGATTTTGCGTAGTTGACGATCAGATTGAACCGGCGCAGCAGATCGTTCCCTATGAGGCCGCCCAGTTGCGGATAGCTGGTTACACCATAGGAATCGTCGAAGATATAGGTCGGTACCTGGTGAAACCTGAATGGCCCCAGCGAAAAATTTTTCAGGATCGTCAGCTGCATATTCGTTTTACCGCCCAGGCCGGCGCCCTGGGCAAGGACCGGCTTTTTTCGGCGGGGTTTGAAAACAGCGCTGTCGGACGTGAATTCAGAGGAAAACAAAAGACATAGTCCCGCGCCCGTGTCGAAATAGAACCGGCTGTTGATATCCCGGGCATCGTCCAGCCGCCCTTCCAGCATCGGCAAACCAAAAAGCCGGGGACGAAGCAGAAAGCCGCCTCTGGGATATTTCACAGGCCCCCGGGTATAAATATCCATCTTATTGCTGTCGTAATCGATCCAAACCAGGTAACGGGCAAAAAAGCTGTAGCCGATGATCCCGTCGATCTTTTCTCCATAAACACTGGAGAGGATATCATAGTCGTTGACCTGCATGGTCAGACTATCCAGGGTGATACTTCCCACGGAAAGCTTCATTCCTTCCAGCAGTCTTTGCTGACAGCGACCGGCAATGCCGCGAATATAATTTGGACTGAGCCGCGGAGCCAGATGGTAATGCAGCGCCGTCATCGAGTCGAGTGAAGCCCCGCCGCAGCCGGTGTCGAAGATAAAGTTCAGCGAATCGGGAAAATCGTTGACCTTCACCTTGCCAAGAACAATGCCCCCATTCAGGACCCGAAACCGGAACGAGGTCAGGTAGCGGTCCTGGGGTAAACCATTATCGTCCTGCGCCCAGGTGGTTCGGGTGAGGCCACAGATTAGCAAGCAAAGGATCGAACACAACGTCCGCATGGCGCGATTTTGCGTTATTTTGTCATAAAATTGGGACACGCGCCGGAAAAAAGCGAATCATGACAGAAACAAGTTGGTACAAATTGGTTCACAACCAGGGAGGCAGGACAAGACTCATAATTTTACAGCAATCTTTTAGTTATGCTCACAGATGAAACCCTGATCCGCCAGGTCATAAGATTATACGAAGAAAAAACAGGCTGGGGAAACAGCACGCTATGGAGCAACCAGGACTTCCTGCAACTTAGCGAGCTGATCCGCGAACAGACGAATGTCACCATCAGTCATGTGACCCTAAAACGCATCTGGGGGAAAGTAAAATACGAGAGTCTGCCAAATACGCATACGCTGAACACACTCGTACAGTTCCTGGGCTATGAGAACTGGCGGGATTTTAGCGTAAAACAAAATGCCCTGCCCCCCGGCGCCTTTACAAACACCCCAACCGCCATCCCCGGCGCGGCTCCCGACAAAGCCACTCCCCACAAAGCCGCCCCCGATAAAGCGGCTCCGAACAAAGCCGCCCCCGACAAAGCGGCTCCGGACAAAGCCGTTCCCGACAAAGCTGACACCGGCGACACCGCCGCAGAAAGGCCACCAGCCGGGATCGGGGAACGGCTGATACGCCGCGTCGTCTGGATGATCGTCCCCCTGGCGCTTGTTTTCCTCATCCTGCTTTTCCTCCACGGCCAGCAACCTTCCCCCCAGGCACAGGATTACGTCTTCACCAGCAAGAAAATTGTGACCTCCGGCCTGCCCAACAGCGTGATCTTCGACTACGACGCCTCCCGGTCCCCGGATGACTCCGTAGTGATCCAGCAATCCTGGGACACCACCAGGCGGGTAAAGGTGCCCAAAAATGGTCATGCATACACGTCCATCTACTACTATCCCGATTTTTATCACGCTACCTTACAGGTGCATGGCAAGGTCGTAAAGACGCATAACCTGCTCATCCAAACCAATGGCTGGCTACCGCTTGTGGAACAGGACCCCGTACCCGTATATTTCCATAAGGAAGAAGCCATGGAGGACGGCAAGATGCGGCTCACAGTCGACCAGATCAAAGAAAAGAACATCCTCCTCCAACCGCATCCGCCCACAGTGATGTTCGCCGACGTCAGGGATTTCGGCGATATCTACTCGGATAATTTCGTGTTCGAAACGGCCTTACGCAACGACTATGCGGAGGGCTCGAATGCCTGTCAGCTGACTCGTATCTATCTCCTCTGCCAGGGAACGGCGATCTGGGTACCCCTGGTCGCCAGGGGCTGCATTTCCAACGTGGACCTGTTTTTTACTTACTACTATACGAGCGGAACGAGAGAAGACCTTTCCAACTTTGGCGTCGATTTCAGGAACTATGTCAAATTGCGGATCGAATCGGACAGCGGAAAGGCGCGGATCCTGATCAACGATAAATTGGCCTATACGGTCCCGCGGCATATCATCCGGTCCAAGATCATCGGTATCATGTACCGCTTCGAAGGCACCGGCTCCGTAGATAACGTCAGCCTGACCAATGGCAAGGTGTCCTTCCGGGATGATTTTTAATCAAAGCGGCGCCCTGGTCAGTCCATGGAAACTCGCTATTTTCCCCGCGGACGAACCTCCGGCCCATTCTTATACACGGCGATGAGATGCGTTCGGACGAGATCGGCGACGGGATCACGCTGCGCGGCTGTCTGCATGGTAATGGCTTTCGAAGCGCGGGCCGGCATATGGCAATCGATACACCGGCTTACCAGCGTCGCGCTATCCATGCCCTGGTGAGCGGGAGTGCCGGCCACCGTCAGGATACGGTCAGGTCGATGACAGGTCTCGCAACGACGGGCAAAGACGATAAGATTGTCCCGCTCACGCTTATGTGGGTCGTGACAGGTCCCACAGTCCATCTTCTCCGAGAACATAAAACATTTGCTTTTAGACAGCAGCTGATACTGGTTGCCATGTACGTCCACGGTGGATAGATCCGGGTTGCGGTTGGGCTCGGCATAAAAATAACTGGCCAGCTCCTGCCCCGGCCGGAAATGGAATAGCGAACGCTCTTCGGCATGAATACCGGAATGGCAGGCAGCACAGACATCCAACCGTTGCTGCCGCGAAAGCGATTTTATGGATGTGATGTATTTCGCAATTCTTTCTTCCGGATGCGCCTCCTGCCAGGCGACGTGCTGCGCCGCGGGACCATGGCATCTTTCGCAGTCGATACCATAGATCAGCGTAGCGCGATCGTACTGATCGATCTGGTGGAACGCGTCGGTATGCACGGCCGGCTTGTTATGGACATAAGAAGCATGACACTCGAAACATTCGGTAGTCACGGCACGGCCAAACCAAATGGTATCGATCGGGTAATGCGGACTACCGGCCCAGGCTTTTTCAGTTATGAAATATGAAACCGGCAGCTCATACACCGCATCGCCTTTCCAGTACAGATAGGTCTGCGCTTTGCGCCCCGATCCGATCGTAATATCGAAACGATGCGCCTCTGCGGTTTGTCCATTTCTTACCACCTGTTGAAAAAACCCGCTGTCACGTTTTTGCACGATAACTTTCCCATGAACGCCATAAGAGAATTCATTTTCTCCCGCCGCCCACGGGCCTTTTATGGTATTCCCATCGGCACGTCCGGACGTCAGCGCGTGCGCGGAGTGAAAATAGGAAGTGGTGATATCTTTATGGCATTTGATACAAGTTTGGGCGCCGGCAAAGGCCTCGCCACGTGGATCTGTTCCTGTAGCGGCCACCGAGGAGCCGTTCCCCGCGCCAGCAGCGCCAGCGGTACCGTCAGAACCCGGGCCGCCAGAGCCGCCGGAATGGATACAGCGGGAAAAAAAGAAGATCAGCAGGACCAGGCCGCCGGCGACCTGGGGCAATCGTTTATTGAATCTCATCGGATTAAAGATAAACAGAATGCCGGGATCGGGAAATTTTTAATCAAATGATTAAAAATCTTGTTTAAGTCAAAAACGCGTTATACTTTTGTCTCATGGAAAGAGGGAAAAGAAAGACGCCGGCAAGACCAGGCGCCTCCGCAAAACGGACAAAAGTGTCTACCACAGCCGGCACAGAATCTACCGAAGAACGGATCAAAGAAGCGGCGCGGAAATTATTCACGCAAAAAGGCTTTGCAGCCACGCGTACCCGGGATATCGCCAACGAGGCCGGTATCAACCTGGCTCTGCTGAACTACTATTTCCGTAGCAAACAAAAGCTGTTCGATCTCGTGATGATGGAGAACTTCCGCAAGTTTCTGCACGGCATGACGATAAATTTTCAGGATAAGTCATTGACCATGGAAAACCGGTTGGAAAAGATCGTAACGGCCTATATCGATTTTCTTACGGAATTCCCGGACCTGCCGCTTTTCATCCTCAACGAGATCAGGGGCAACCCGTCCAGGATCGCCGACAAGGTAAAGAAGGAGATCGGTCCTGCGCGGAGCCAGTTCTTCAAGGAACTGAAACAATCTAAGAAGGAAGGCAAGATAGCCCTGGACCCCTTTCATTTTGTCGCTAATCTGGTCGGTCTCACCGTATTCCCGTTTGTTGCCCGCCCACTCCTGCAGCGGGTAACGGAGGTCGGCGATGAACAGTTCAATGAATTGATGCAAGAGCGTAAGAAACTCGTGCCAATATGGCTCAAGATGATGATGATGCCGGCTGGTGGCTGAGCCGCCATTTTTTTTGATCGAATATTAATCAAATGATTAAAACAAAATTATAAATACCATGACCCGGAGAATCGCATTGGTCCTGTCGTTTTGTTTTTCGGCCACGCTCGCGCGAATCCACGCGCAGTCGCCCGCGTCAGCTGGAACCGCACAGGCGCGTCCCCCCGCAACCCGCCTCACTCTCGAAGACTGCTACCGGCTCGCCGAAGCCAACTATCCCCTGACCCGCCAGCGAGCCCTGATCCAGCAGACACGCGACTATAACATCGCCAACATCGCCAAAGGCGTGTATCCGCAGCTGAATGTCAACGGCTCCGCTACATACCAGAGCGCCGTCACCAGCCTGTCCCTCCCCCCGAGCCTCGGCATTCCGCTCGACATCACCCTTCCCAAAGACCAGTATAACATCCATGGGGAAATATCCCAGACGCTTACCGGCTTCGGCATCAATAAACAACGACGCGAGATCAGCAGGACGGACGCGCAGCTGCAGGAAGAGGATCTTAACACCAGCCTCTACCAGCTCAGGGAGCGGGTGAACCAATTGTTCTTCGGTGCCTTGCTGATCGGCGGACAGCTCGAGCAGAATGCCCTGGCAGCCCAGGATATCCGCACCGGTATCGCCAATGTCCAGGCGCGGATCGATAATGGCACGGATTTCCGGAGCAGTCTGAACAAATTGCAGGCGGAGCTGCTGAAGACGGAACAGCATAGTATCGAGCTTAGCGCTTCGCGCGAAGCCTATCTGGATATGCTCGGGCTGTTCATCGATGAGTCTGTCGACAGCTCTACCCAACTGATCAAACCGGACGCGCCGGCAGCAGCAGACTCGATAAACCGGCCCGAACTCCGCGCCTATGATCTGCAAGTAAAAAGCTACGCCGAACAGCTGCGGCTGACAAAGCTCGATCTATATCCACAGCTAAGCGCCTTTTTCCAGGGTGGCTATGGCCGGCCAAACCCGGTGAACTTTCTCAGTACCCAGTGGAGCGGCTATTATCTCACCGGCCTGCGGCTTACCTGGACCATCGGCGGCGCATACACGTATAGGAAGGACAAGCTGATCGCTAAAAACAATCAGGACATGGTGCTGGCGCAGCGCAATACCTTTTTATTCAATACCACGCAGACCATGTACCAGGAAAATGCCGACATCCGCAAGTTCCGGCGATTGATCCGGACCGACGACGACATCGTCCGCTTACGTCAATCGGTGAGCAGGTCGTCGGCTGCGCAATTGCAAAACGGCGCTATAACGGCCAATGACTATCTGCTGGATGTGAATGCTGCAAACCAGGCCAGACAGGACCGGGTAGTGCATGAGATCCAGCTGCTGCTGACTCAATATGATTACAAAACAACCTCGGGCAACTAAACACATCATCATAACATGAAATATTTATCTTTTTTGGGTATCGGCATTATCGTTCTTGCCTCGTCCTGTTCGAGTAAGAAGATCGACACCGACGCGTCCGGCGTCTTTGAATCGGATGAGGTCATCGTGTCCGCCGAACAGAACGGGAAGATCCTCTCCTTCCCTATCCAGGAGGGTGATACCCTGGCAAAAGGCGCCCGGGTCGGCAATATCGACATGTCCAATACGGTCCTGCAAAAACAGCAGGTCGAGGCTACGATCGCCGCCCTGCGGGACAAGACGACCAATCCCCGGCCGCAAACCGAGCTGATCCAACGGCAGCTCGCAGTGCAGGAATCGCAGTTGGCGCAGCAACTGCGCGAAAAAACCCGGACGGAAAACCTCCTCAAAGCCGATGCGGCCACGCAAAAACAGCTCGATGATATCAATTCAGCCATCGACCAGCTTCAAAAGCAGATCGCCGTCAGCAAACAGCAGATCTCGCTGGACAAAAGCAATATCGCCACCCAGAACCGCACCATCTACAGCGAACAGGCGCCGCTCGAAAAATCGGCCGCCCAGATCCAGGATAATATCGACA
Organism: Puia sp.; assembly: GCA_035550615.1. GTDB lineage: Bacteria > Bacteroidota > Bacteroidia > Chitinophagales > Chitinophagaceae > Puia. The sequence goes on along the minus strand of DASZOW010000044.1, from coordinate 28 downwards.
AAGGGCAGATCATCAACCCCATCGAAGG
>DASZOW010000043.1:0-7589 GCA_035550615.1 Puia sp. | reverse complement strand
GACGGCCTCCGTTGCCGATAACGAGGGCAAATTTACGATCAAGGCTGCCACGGGGCAGGTATTGGTCATCAGTTCTACAGGTATTGCTACGCGGGAGATAAGGGTAGAAGCGGGCACCGATAACCTGGATATCAAGGTAGGTTATTCCAGTCAGAACCTGGAGGAGGTGACGGTGACGACGGCGTTGGGGATCAAGCGGCAGCAGCGGGAGCTGGGCTATGCGACCTCGCAGATCAAGACGTCCGAGCTGAATCAGGCGGCGGTAGTGAATCCTGCGACGGGTCTGGCTGCGAAGGTGTCGGGGGTGGACATCCGGCTGGCTGACAATGGAGTGAACCCTCAGGTCAAGGTGACGTTCCGGGGGAGCCGGTCTATAGAGGGAAACAATGAGGCGTTGATCGTAGTGGACGGTATCCCGGTGGACCAGCAATATCTTGCCAATATCAACCCGAACGAGATCGAGGACATCACGATATTAAAGGGGTCGAATGCGGCGGCGTTGTATGGGATGGCGGCCAGCAATGGGGTGATGCTGGTGACTACGAAAAAGGGGCATGGGCGGTTTTCGCTAACCTATCAGAACACGGTGAGCGCCGAATCTATTTCTTATTTCCCCGCGCTTCAGAACACCTATAGCGGTTATGGCGGAGAAGGGGGGGCGGGGCCTAATCCCGCGGGTGGGACCATCTATTTTGTGAATCCGCTGACGGGGACTGCGAATACGGTGCCGTTCGAAAATGAAGACTATGGCGCGCCGTATGCCAGTCTCGATTTCCACACCGATTCCATTCCCATAGGGGAGGATCAGAACCAGCATTGGTATTATGTGCCCTGGAAGGCGGTCCCCAATGGGCGGAAGGATTTTTTCCAGACGGGGATCGGCGATCAGAATGAGCTTTCGGGTGGGTTTTCCAATAAATGGGGCGGGCTGTACTTCAGCGGGGATCACACTACCAGACAGGGAGTGGTGCCTTATGACAAGTACCAGCGGAATGGCGGGCGGATCACGCTGAATGCCAACCTGGACCGGCTGACGGTTCAGGTGGGGGCAAGCTATTATAATGTGTCTACGAATATTGCGGGCAACTCTTATGACCAGTACCGGCCGCTCTACTGGAACGTGATGAATCAGCTACCGAGTACCGATCTGAAATCGATCAAGGACATCAGCAAGTTCCAGTACAACCAGGGATTTGTGAATGCGTATTTTCCCAACCCCTGGTGGCAAGTCTTCAACAGCCGGTCGAAGAGCAGCAATGACAATCTGCTGAGCAATCTGACGGTGAGCTATAAGATCAATAACTGGTTAACAGCTACGGGGCGGACGGGCTATAGCAAGACCTGGGAGAATGCTCCGTCGTATATCGACAGCATTACTTTTCCCGACTTTATTGTGAATGGCGGCGCGGGGCCTTTGGGCGGGTCAAGCCTGGGTGTGTTCCCGGGGAACCAGGATTCGATACAACGGGAGACGGTCAAGGCGCATTATGACGATTGGAATACGGACGTGTTCCTGACCGGGGTCAAGCGGTATGGAGATTTCAAGTTCAACCTGATTGTCGGGGGGAACTATCGCGCCCGGTCGAGTTGGGGGGATTGGTTCAGCAACCAGTATTATACGCAGCAGGTGGTAGGAGCCAACTTTATTCCTTCTTATCCCTCCAAGGTGCTGCATGCGGATGGAAGCGCGGATGCTTATTTCAGCTACAAGCGATATGACCAGAGTGTTTATGCCGATCTGACCATCGGCTACGACAACTGGCTATTCCTGCATGGGTCTTTCCGCAACGACTGGACTTCGATCCTGGATCCCCAAAACAGGAGCTTTAGTTATCCATCGGTGGATATGTCGGCGGTGCTGAGCGACAAGCTGGAATTTTTGAAGAACAGCGAAACCATCAGTTTTTTGAAATTGCGTCTCGGTTATGCCGGCACGGGTAATGTGAGCCTGGACGGGTATACCCGGCTCGGGGTGATGGGGAATGTAGGGGCCGGTACGGACAACAATAATGTTCCCGGCGGGTATACCTATCTGCTGCCTAATTTCGGCGCGTATGCGATCTATCCCGTGGCAGCGGTGATCCCCGGTTTCCCTTATGGCAGCAACGGTGGGTATAGTCAAAATACCAATTTGGTGCAGAAGGGTCTGAAGCCGGAGCATACCAATTCCGGAGAGGTGGGTTTTCAGCTGGGTTTATTGAAGAACAGGATCAACCTGGAGGTCAACTATTATGACCAGCAATCGAACAATCAGACCATTCCATTGCAGGCATCGACGGCCAGCGGGGTGGTCACCTATACGACGAATGCCGGGAAAATAGACAACTATGGAGTGGAAGTGGATCTGTCGTTGAACCCGGTGATCAAGGTTCACGATTTCAGGTTCGATCTGTCCGGAAATTTCTCTTATCAGAATTCCAAGGTAGTCGATATTGCGGGGGGGCAGGCCGAACTGGACCAGGTCAATTTCGGTACGACGTCTATCGGCGGCATTTTTGCCATCGCCGGGAAGTCGTATCCCCAGATCATGGTTACCGATTTTCAGCGTGACCCGCAGGGCCGGATCATTGTGGATGCTTCTTCCGGTTTGCCGACCCTGAATCCCAACCCGGTGGATATGGGCAGCGGCAACTATAAATATTTCCTTGGTCTTTCCCCGAGCTTTTCTTATAAGAACCTGACGTTGAGAGCCGTCTTTGATTACCGGGGCGGCGCCAAAATCCTGAATGAGCAGGCCAATGCCATGGATTTTGCAGGGATCTATGCCGGCGATGCCACGAACCGCCAGGCCTTTGTGGTGCCCAATTCCGTGATCGAGACTTCGCCTGGCCATTTCGAGCCGAATACGAATGTGCCCATTACCAGCTTCGGCGGGTTACCGACGTCTGTATTCTGGTGGGCGAATTATTATAACCAGGCTGGGGCGCCTTATGTGACGAGCGCCGATTTCTGGAAATTGCGGGAGATTGCGCTGACGTATGCGATCCCGATGAGCTGGTTGGGTAAACAGGATGTGGTAAAGAAGCTGGATCTAAGCCTTATCGGAAGGAATGTATTTATGTGGAGACCGAGGACGAACAATTTGACCGATCCCGAGTTCAGCACGAATGCAGCCGGCAATGCGGTGGGGTATACGACCGAGTATCAGACGCCGCCCACGCGGATTCTCAGCGCTTCTATAAGGGCTACTATTCTGTAAGCATTAAACAGTAAATCATGTTACCGAAGAATAAAAGCATATATCTGCTGGTCTTCAGCGTGCTAGTCGCGGTTGCCAGCTGTACGAAGAAATTGGATACGAATCTGAACGATCCCAATGGAACGCCGAGCAACGAGCTTACCGGGAAGGACTTTTTTGCGGGGGCTCTTGTGGAGATCATCTTTAATGAACAGGGCATCAACCTGTATAATTCGACGGATAATTACGACTACGCGCAACAGTGGATGGGATATTTTGCCCGGAACAACGGCTGGGCCGCGTCAGGCAGTCAGCAGACGATGGAAGACTTTCAGCTCACCAACAATTTCGGCAATGGGGTTTGGGGGTCGTTGTATCATAATATCTATGATCTGAATTTCGTGATCGCAAACAGTACCAAGAATTCCATACTGCCCGGTGCGGCGCGGGTATTGCGGACGATGCTTTTCCAGGACCTGGTCGATCAATATGGGAATATCCCCTATTCCCAGGCGGAGAACCCGGTGGCTACGCTGACGCCGGCTTATGATTCCGCGACTGCGATATACAAGGATCTGAGTCTTCAGTGCGATACGGCGCTGGCCGCGATCGAGGCATCGCAGAGCACGGCTGACGATGCGTCGGATGTGATGTTCAAGGGCGACAAGACCTTGTGGGCGCAGTTTGCCAATACGATCAAATTGCGTATCCTGATGCGGCAGGTTCCGCACGGGGATATGAACTATGTCAAGAGCGAGATCGCCAAGATCGTGAACAATGGAACCGGCTTTCTTACCGTGGATGCTTTAGTGCAACCCGATTTCGCCAATCTGCCTACGAAGACGAATCCATTTTGGGCTGCCTATGGGCCGGGTTCGCAGAACTACAATTCGTTTTGCGCGAATGTACTGATGATCAATTTTCTGGATAGTATCGATGACCCGCGGGTGCGGTATTTTTATAAGCCGTTGCCAAATGGATCGATCGGCGGGGAGCAGTTCGGCAATAATATCTTTGCGCCCAATGGGACTACGAGTCCTTTTGGGCCGGGGGTGTTGAAGGCTGCCGCGCAGCCGGGCGTCGTGTTCCTCGGGGCTACGTCGCTGTTCATGCAGGCTGAGGCCGTGCAGCGTGGACTGCTCACCGGAAATGCGGCGGCGCTGTATAAACAGGGCGTAGAGGCGTCCTTTAATTTCCTGGGTGTCCCGAATGCCGTCGATTCCGCGGATGCGTATCTGTCCGGGTCTACGAATGGGATGGTGAATTTTTCCGCTTCGACGAATCCGTTGCAAACCATCCTGTATCAGAAATGGATCGCCGAATGTTGCATAGATGGGCTCGAAGCGTATGATGATTACCGCAGGACGGGGTATCCATATATCGCGGTGCCGTCTTATGGCGCGGTCGGCGAGCCTATGCCGCAGCGATTGCTGTATCCGGAAACCGAGTATACACAGAACCCCGTGAATGTGAATGCGCAAAATCAGACGCCCGACGCTATCAATACACCGTTGTTCTGGGCGCAGTGATCGCGGCAATTAATTTTTTACATCATGAAATCATTTAAGATATGAAAGGAAGAAATTTGATCATTACCGGGCTGCTGGCTACCGTCGTATTCGGCAGTTGTCTCAAAAGCAGTCCATATATGGATGTCAGTAATACCCAGCCGATCATCGAGTTCGGCTGGAGTCCCGCCAATGGACATTATGGCCCTTTTCAGTACGATTCATCGGGCAATTCGCTGGAGACGGATATTGATACCGCGATCGGGTTGGTCATTGCCGCGCCGCAGCCTTTGAATAAGGATGTGACGATCACCGTGGGAATCGATCCTACGCAGCTTGCCGCTTTCCAGGGGTCGGTGGATACGGTGAGTTTCTCGCTGTTGCCGTCGAATATGTATACCATCGATTCCGTGGTGACGATAAAGGCCGGGCATACGCTAGGCAGGATACCGGTGACGTTACGACTATCGCAGCTGCCGTTGATGACGGGGTTTGCCTTGCCGCTGAAGATCGTGAATAGTGACGGGTTGGTGGTGAGCGGGTCAAAGGATGCCAGCTCGGCGCAGTTCATGTGGTGGTTTTACCGATGGTATTGATGGCAGCGGCTGTCCTGGGGGCGGACCGTAGAAATCCTTATCTTTAAGGATGAGCCAAAATACCGCATTATCCCGCACCTTAGGTCCCTGGATGTTATGGGGTCTGGGTGTGGGATATGTTATTTCGGGGATGTATTTCGGCTGGAATCTGGGATTGGCCGAAGGCGGGACGGCGGGGCTGGCGATCGCCACTGCGGGGGCGATCCTGCTGTATGTGACCTTTACTTTTTCTTATACCGAGCTGGCGTGCGCCATTCCCCGGGCCGGGGGTGTCTTCGACTATGCCACGCGGGGGTTGAACCGGGATCTGGGATTTGTCGCGGGGGTGGCGCAGCTGATCGAATTCCTGTTTGCACCGCCGGCCATAGCCGCGGCGATCGGAGCGTATTTCAACATCTTTTTTCCCGGTATTCCCGTGACGGTGATCGCGGTGGCCGCCTATATCGCCTTTACCGCGTTGAATATCTATGGCGTGCGGGCGGCGGCGGGTTTCGAGCTCGTGATCACGATCCTGGCGGTGGCCGAGCTATTGATCTTTTCCGGAGTGACGTTGCCGCATTTCTCCTGGCATAATGTGAGGCACAATGCGTTCCCGAACGGGTGGAAAGGCGTGTGGGCGGCGATACCCTTTGCCGTGTGGTTCTTTCTCGGATTGGAGGGGGTGGCCAATGTGGCGGAGGAGGCGGTGCGGCCGCAGCGTAGTGTGCTCATCGGGTTCGGTTCCGCGCTGGCTACGCTGATCGTGCTTTGCGTACTCGTGTTCCTGAGCTCTGTGGGTGTGGCCGGTTGGGAAGCCATCGTTTATCCATCCCCGGGGGCGGCGGCGTCGGACAAGCCGTTGCCGCTGGCGTTGTCGAAGATCACGAGTACGAGCGGTCTGACGTATCATCTGCTGATCACGATCGGGTTGATGGGGCTGGTCGCCTCTTTTCATGGGTTGATCCTGGCGGCGGGGCGGGCTACGCTGGAATTCGGGAGGGTGCAGTATCTGCCCGCGGCGCTGGGCCGGACGAATGTCCGGCGCGGGACCCCGGCGAATGCTTTGCTCGCGAACATGGTCGTCGGCATCATTGCCTTGTTGTCGGGACGTACGGATGAGATCATTACGATCTCGGTGCTTGGAGCGTTGAGCCTGTATGTCATCTCGATGATATCCTGTCTGGCGTTGCGGAGGAAGGAGCCGGAGCTGGAGCGGCCGTTCCGGGTGCCGTGTTACCCGGTGTTCCCCATCGTGGCGCTGGTGATCGCCGTCGTTTGTCTGACGGCGCTGGTGACCCTGTATGTTAAATTATCCATGATCTATTTTTCCATTTTATTGCTGAGCTATATTGCGTTTCGTTATGCCAAAAAAATTTCAACTCCCTGAGCTCTTGCAGCAACTGGCTGCGGAGCATACCGAGAAGGTCAAGCTGGCCATAGTCGATGTCGACGGCGTTTTGCGCGGCAAGGTGATGGCCTTCGACAAGTTCGTGTCGATCGCTTCGTCCGGTTTTGGATTTTGCGATGTCGTGTTCGGCTGGGATGCTGAGGATCGTGCTTATGACAATGGCGCCTATACCGGTTGGCATACCGGTTATCCCGATGCGGTGGCGGTGGTCGATCCCGGAACATTCCGGCGGGTGCCGTGGGAGGGCGGGATACCGTTTTTTCTGGCGGATTTCAAGGAGGCGGGAGTTTGTCCGCGGCGGTTGCTGAAGCGGGTGATCGGGCAGGCCGCGGAGGCCGGGTATTCGGCCGTTTTTTCACAGGAGTTCGAGTGGTTCAATTTTATTGCGCCCGGCGCGGGGGAGGAGCTGTCGTTTCCGCTGAAGCCGATGACGCAGGGGATGTTCGGCTATTCCATTCTCCGGGCATCGCAGGGCAGCGCATATTTTCATGATCTTTTCGATAGTTTGAAACGCTGGGATGTGCCGTTGGAGGGACTGCATACCGAGACCGGTCCGGGCGTATATGAAGCGGCGATCCTGTATGCCGATGTGCTCGAAGCGGCCGACCGGGCCGTGCTTTTCAAATCCGGCGTCAAGGAGATCGCGCACCGGCATGGTGTTCTACCGACGTTTATGGCGAAGATCAGCCCCGATCTGCCGGGATGCAGCGGACATGTCCACCAGAGCCTTTGGACGGCGGATGGCAGCCGCAATCTCTTCCATGATGCTTCTGCGGCGGGTGGTATCAGTCCGCTGATGGAGAGTTATATTGCGGGTCAGCTGTATTGTCTGCCGCAGGTCCTGCCCATGGTGGCGCCGACGGTCAACAGCTATAAACGGTTGGTGGAAGGCGCCTGGGCGCCGACGACGCTGACCTGGG
>DASZOW010000042.1:0-2818 GCA_035550615.1 Puia sp. | reverse complement strand
CGCGCGCGGAAACAGTCAATAAGTATTTATCTCTAAACCCATAGTTGATCCGTCCCATGTAAGAACGAAGCTGCTGTTCGGTGAGATTGGATTTCGTGCTGAGGGCGCCGGTTACCGTACCACTTGTCAATGCATTCCATCGCTGGGAAGACAAGGGAACGCCATTGCCTGCTATACTATCCATATCCATTCTATAATAAGTCTGGCTGGCCAGCAACGTCAAACCGATACTGTGTTCGCCGACCGTCTTGTCATAATAAAGAAGATGATCCAATGTATAAGAGAACGTGTTGCTATCGACCTTCGATGCATAGCTGGTGCTGCCGCCATTGGCAACGGAATTCGCATCTATATATATCCCATCCCTGAAATAGGAAAAGTCAGGCCCGAAATTCACCCGGTACCTTAGTCCTTTCAAAACAGGGATGATCGACCCGACATTGATTTGCCCATAGAAGCTTCCAAAAGCCCTTAAGAATACCCTTTCGTCGATATTGTATTTCCATTCATCGACTACGCTCTTAACCGCATTATCGCCACCCGGGAATAATATTCTATTGCCTGCCGTATCATAAGGAACGGCGTATGAGAAGAGTCCCCTGGCGGATTCATACAGTCCGCCGGCGGGCGTGCCGATGGTGGCGACACCGACAGCCGACTGGCCATATTCCTGGGTGCTGTAGGAAAGACTGAGATTACTCCCAAAGGAAAGCCAGTTGGTAGCATTGAAGTCTACGTTTGCTCTTGCCGTATATCTTTGATAGGATTGGCCTTTAATGGTCCCTTTATTATTCAAATACCCGAAAGAGCCATACGCTTTTAGCTTATCCGTTCCACCGGAGACACTTAATAAATTATCCGATGTCAAAGATTGCTGCTTGACGATGCCGAACCAATCCGTGGTGGAAACCTTGGAGCCGTCCCAGGTGCCGCTGGCCCAACCCTTGGCAATATTAGCCCATGCATAAGGATCGGTGGTCGCTGCGAAATAGGCTTTATCGTGTGCGATATCCGGTTGATCTCCCCGCGGATAGGTGCTAACGCCCGTGTTTGCATTTAAGCCCGCATAATAATAGGACCAACGCCGGAACGTGATAAAATCGCTGGCATTCATCATCTTTTCATCATCGACAAGATTGTCTAAAGTCGTCGATTGATTAAGACCTAGTGTTAGTTTACCGCTCTTTCCCTGCTTGGTAGTCACAATAACGACACCATTGGCGCCGCGGGAGCCGTATATGGCTGTTGCGGAAGCGTCCTTCAGGATATCGATCGATTCGATATCGTTCGGGTTTATATTATCTATACCGCCTGATATCAGGGGAATTCCATCGACAACGAACAATGGGGTGTTTGATGCCGTCAGCGAACGCACGCCGCGAATGTTGATGGTTGGAAGCTGGCCCGGACGTTCATTGGATCCGACATCTACACCCGCCACTTTTCCCTGCATCGCCTGTAGTGCATTATCCACGGGTCTTGACCGGATATCCTTTTGATTGATTCCCGCAATGGCGCCCGTTACATCGGCTCTTTTGACCGTTCCATAGCCGACCACTACGACATCGGATAAGTTGGCATTCGAACTCTTTAGTGACACAAGCAGGCTCGCCTTGTTATCTACAGCGATTTCTTGCGGCTCCCGCCCGACATAACTTATAATTAATTTTGCTTTGCCGGACAAAACGCTCAATTGGAATACACCATCCTCCTTGGTAAGCGTCGAGTTTTTTGTACCTTTTTCGAGCACGGTCGCGCCAACCAAAGGAGCGCCGTTTTCGTCGACAACCTTACCGGTGACTGGGAAATTTTGTGCGGTACTTGACAAAAAGGAAACAAGGAAAAACAGGAGAACAAGATTCTTCCTGAGCAGTTGTTTGTTCATGTTGGCATTTTTCGTTTTGGTTAAAAAAAGGCAAATCACCTCCCGACATATTCTCAAAGGCGCCGGATCAGAAAGGCAAACCACTTCCCCGCATGTTCCCAAGGGAACAGGATCGAACAAACTAAAGGGTAATTGACGGTAAACGGCAGGGGCGGACTACTGCAATCGATTGCAGCACAGAGCCTTAATGTTGACGTGAAGATCTTTCATAAGGAAGATATCACATTTTAACCAGACTACCATCCTGTGCTATCCTGCCAGGCGCTGGGCCGCCTGCGGTAGTTAAAAGTCATATTTTTTTCTACGCGGTCTCGATAGCATGGCAGTGGCCGCGCTATCCTCATTTCTGAAGGTCTCGCTTTCAGGGTTCCAATAGATCTTTCTTTTCAATTTCATGGCAATATGGTGCAGCAGACATGCACTGCAGCTCCGATGACCGACTTCCACGGGAGCCGAAGGCTCTTTTCTCGTTTTGACACAATCCAACCAGTTGGCATGTTGCTCGGCGCTCTCGTAGAGATGAATTTCATTCGGACCGATCACTGACCGCAGTATCTTCGGATCGCTCGCATCTATAGGTTTGACACCGGTGTTATCCGCCACAGGATCGGTATCGGTCACTTTATAATTTCCACGGGTGGCCCACAGCCATCCTTCGCTGCCGACAAATTTTACGCCATTCGTCAATTCGTTCGAAACGGTCATGTGTACGCCGTTCGCATACATGGCCTCTGTCTTGAAAATTCCATGTACGTCCCACAACCCTTTATAACCCGGGTCGTCCGTAGGGAAGTCGGCATGACCCCAAATCTCGACCGGACCGGTAAGTTCCATTCCCATCCCCCAATGAGCCGTATCGATATGATGAGCCCCCCATCCCGTGATCATCCCGGCTCCAAATTGTTCACATCGTAACCAGCCCGGCCGGCTCGT
>DASZOW010000041.1:0-6396 GCA_035550615.1 Puia sp. | reverse complement strand
TATATTTGGGGCATGATCACTGAACATGTATTGGAGGAAGCCAGGAAGTTGTGGGATTATCATCATATGCATCATACGCCTGCCAAAAGCGATTGTATCCTGGCGTTGGGAAGTCACGATCTGCGCGTAGCCGAAAGAGCTGCCGAACTTTATCTGGAGGGTTGGGCGCCGATCCTGATCCTGTCCGGCGGTTTGGGGAACGTCACCAAAGGCATCTGGAAGGACCCCGAGGCGGACCGCTTTGCGCGCATCGCATTGGACAAAGGCGTTCCGGCCGAAGCGATCTTTATCGAGAATAAAAGCACCAATACGGGCGAGAACATTCAGTTCACCCGTCGATTGCTGGACGAAAAAGGGCTCCATCCCCAGCAGTTCCTGCTGATCCAAAAACCATATATGGAGCGCCGGAGCTATGCCACGTTCAAGAAACAGTGGCCCGACAAGGATCTGCTCGTGACCTCGCCGCAGATCTCGTTCGAGGATTATCCTACCGAAGAGATCCCGATGGAACGGGTCATCAATATCATGGTCGGCGATCTGCAGCGGATCCGGATCTATCCGGCCAAAGGATTTCAGATACCGCAGGAGATCCCGGACGACGTGTGGGCGGCATACGAGAAACTCGTGGCTTGGGGTTTTAACAAACATCTGGCGTCCTAGACCTTTGGATCGCCGGGCTTCAAGTTCTTCGGGCAGTAGCCGTCACAGATATCTCAACCATTGTTTTTCTTTATGCCCGGCCTTATACCCGCCATACCAGCGGCACAGGGGATATAGCGCGAGGACTGCGGCTATCCATACCAGGTACACGCCGCCGAGAGAGATGCCTGCACCCGGCGGTCGGCCGAATTTAAGCGGGCTGAAATCGAGTTGGGAGAACGGATAGCCTTGCAGCAGGACGATCCCCACCATCAGGGCATGGATGAGATAGAGATGAATGATGAAATAGAAAAGCGGGACCCGGCCGTAGACCAGCAGCAAGGACGAACGCGCGTTCTCAGCGATGGCCAGAACAAGCATGAGTATCCCCAATGTGACAAGGGTAAACAGCAGGGAAGGCGGATATTTGGTGACATTCATGAACGACAGGAAGGTATAGACGCTGTTCTTTCCGGCAGCCCAATGAACGGGGTCGCCGTACCAATTGCTCCATCGTAGCAACACGAATCCTGCGAGTGCGGCCACTCCGAGCCGCATAAACAATCTCCTGCGTTTTCGCGTCGGCCAGAGAAAGACGCGTCCCGCGCTGAAACCTGCCAGCATAATACCCAGCCACGGGAGGATGGGATAGGCGATCACCAGCAGCCGGCCGGCGGGAAGCGGGAAGGCGCCGGGGCCGAAAAGCAGCGAGCCGAAGAACCCAACTATCTTGTTAGCCGGCATCGGAACGAAGCCGATGGCGTCATGTCCCAGCATCAATACGCCGGCGATCACCAGGATCGTCTTGGACGGGAGCCGGGAAAGGAATGACAGCAGGATCATGCCTGCGCCGATGGCCGCGATGACCTCGAACATGAACAGCCGGAAATGAATGTCGAAGAAAAGCGCAAAGTTGACTACCGTAAATTCCAGGATGATCAGGATGAGGCCTCTCCGCAGTAAGAAACGGCGATCGCCGCCTCCATGCAGATAGAGCCAGGCCGAAATCCCTGCCAGGAAGACAAAGGACGGGGCACAGAGATGGGTGACCCAGCGGGTGAAGAACAGCACGCCCGTAGTGGTGGCGAGGTCCGTAGGACTTTGTGCGGCATGTATATGCAGCAGATCGCGTACATGATCCAGGGCCATGATGACCATGACCAGTCCGCGTGCGACGTCGATAGAGGGGATCCTTTTCATAGCTTTTTCTAAAATAGCAAGGGATCTTCGTTGGGCGCCGGGCTAATCGACGAAGGACTCGGTTTTCGACGAATGGACTGATCCTGTCGACTACTGGCCAAGCCGGCGGTAGACCTCCTGGCGATTGGCGCGGGAGATGGGGATGATCTTATTCCCGATATGGGCACAATGATCGGTGATCTTATCGACCCGGTCGAGGGCCAGCGTATAGGAGCGGTGGACGCGGATAAACCGCTCGGCTGGAAGTTTGGCCGTAATATCGGCCAGGGTCTGATGTACGAGATACGTTTTTGCCTTTGTGATGACGCGGACATAGTCGCGCAGGCTTTCGATATACAGCAGATCGTTCATGTCTATCCGCACCCATTCGTTGTCCGCACGGAGAAAAAGCGTGTCTTTTTTTTCGGCCCGGGCAGACAGAGACGTCGCCTCAGGGAGTCCTTTGGAAGCAGGTTGCTGAAGCGTTCGCATCGCTTTTTCTATGGTTTGCAGAAAGCGCGGAAAAGAAAAGGGTTTGACGAGATAATCCAACACCTCCCATTCGAATCCCTCTACGGCATAGTCGCGGTAAGCCGTGGTGATGACCACCAATGGTCTTGGCGACAGGCTTTTGAGCAGATCGAATCCCATGAGCTGCGGCATTTCGATGTCCAGGAAGAGCAGATCGACGGGTTGTTGCTTCAATTGCTGAAAAGCGGTGATGCCATTGGCGCAGGTTTGAATTTCTTCCATGCCCAGCCGGTGGAGATAATTGGCCACTATATCGATGGCCAGGGGCTCGTCATCCACTACCATGCATCGAAGATTCTTCATGCCAGCGGGAGTTTTAAGGTGACGTGAAATCTGTTGTCCTGTTCGGTGATGTCGAGCCGGTAGCGCGGGCCGTAGAGCAGGTCCAGTCTGCGGATGACATTCTTCAGCCCGATGCCATTTTTCCCTTGGATGGCCGGCAGGTGCGGCGTCAGCGGGTTGTCGATCTCGAAGCGGAGCTCACGCGCGTCTGTTTGCAGCAGGATGTCGATATGTTCATTGCCGGTGAGCCGGCTCACGCCATGTTTGAAGCTGTTCTCGACAAAAGCCAGCAGGATCAGCGGCGGAATTTGGATACCTTCCCCCGGAGAGGCCGTGAAGTGGAGTGATAACCGTTCTCCAAAACGCAGCTGTTCCAGCGAAATATAGTTTTGCAGGTTGCCGATCTCCTTTTCCAACGGCACCAGGGCTGCACCCGATTCATAAAGCATATAGCTCATGAGAGCCGACAGTTTGAGCACGACCTCCGGCGCCTGATCGGACCGTTGTAAGGTCAGGGAATAGAGATTGTTGAGCGTGTTAAAGAAAAAATGCGGTTGGATCTGGGATCGGAGAAAAGCCAGCTCGGTGGCGATCCTCATCTTTTCCTGTTCCTGCAGCTGCTGTTTTTGGATCATCCAGTCCTTGCCGAATTTAAACGCCGTGGCCAGCCCGAGCAGATAGATGCTGTTGATCACCTGCGCGGCAAAGTTCCGAACATTGTAATCGCCGGAGGCGCCGAAGAATGGCGATCCCAGCCGGGTATAAAGCCGGTGCAGCGAGATGTTTGTCAGGGAGATCAGCGAAATGAAGACCAGTATGCAGATGATATAAAGAACGATCTGCCGCCGTTTCAGCAGCAGCTGATGCAGGAGGAACAGGTGGGTATAGACGAGGATCATGTCCGGCGGGACCAGGGTGAGGAGCTGCCAGTAGAACCGGGGGTCGTAGATGCGATGGATGCTGAGGGAGATCAGCGCGCCGAAGATATAATAGGCTATCCAGAACAGCGAGTGATAGACCCAGGGTTTGGGAAAGAGGGGATTATGGTCGTTCGATCCGGGCAAGCCATAAGATTTGACCGGTAAATATATAACTTTGGCGCATGATAACCAGAGGTTCCATAATTTGCCTGATGTTCCTATGTCTTTTCGGACGAGGAATGGGACAGGGGTTCCTGAAGGCCAGCGGCCAGTCCATCGTAAACGAAAAAGGAGAAAAAGTCATTCTTCGCGGTATGGGTCTCGGCGGCTGGATGCTGCAGGAACCTTATATGCTGAAGCTGGTCGGTGTCGGGCCGCAGTATAGTATCCGCCGAAGGATCAGCGAGCTGGTAGGTCCCGGGCGGACGGCCGCATTTTACGATGCGTGGCTGGCCAACCAGACGACAAAGCGGGATATCGATTCCATGGCATCCTGGGGATTCAACTCGGTCCGGTTGCCGATGCATTTTCACTTATATACCCTTGCAGTAGAGGAAGAGCCGGTAGCGGGTAAGAATACCTGGCTGGAAAAAGGTTTTGCGTTGACGGATAGTTTGCTGAGCTGGTGTAAGGCGAACCATATATACCTGATCCTCGACATGCATGCGGCGCCGGGCGGGCAGGGAAATGATCTCAATATCGCTGATCGCGATTCCACCAAACCTTCTTTATGGCAAAGCGCGGCCAACCGCGGGAAGATGATCGCCTTGTGGCGCCGGCTGGCGGAGCGTTATGCCGACGAACCGTGGATCGGCGGGTACGATATCATCAATGAGCCCAACTGGGGTTTCGAAGACAGCACCGACAAGCATGGGCTGAAAGAAACGAACAATGCACCATTGCGTCAGCTGATGATGGACATCACCGCGGCGATCCGTTCCGTGGACAAACGGCATATCATCATTATCGAAGGCAACGGCTGGGGCAATAACTATCGCGGGATCTTGCCGCCATGGGACGACAATATGGTGCTTAGCTTTCACAAATACTGGAACCCCAATACTGAAGCGGCGATAAAACCCTACCTGATCTTACGCGAGAAATACCATATCCCGATCTGGTTGGGCGAGTCGGGCGAAAATAATAATACATGGTATAGAGAATGTGTGCAGCTCATGGAAAGTCATGGTATCGGCTGGTCGTGGTGGCCGTTGAAAAAGATCGGCACCAATAATCCCCTGGAAGTCCCGATGACGCCGGCTTATCAACGGCTGGTGAAGTATTTTGCCGGCAAGGGGCCGAAACCTACGGAGGCCGAGGCGGAAGAAGGGCTGCAAAGTCTGATCCACAGTGTCCGGCTGGAAAACAATATCTATCACCAGGAGGTCACCGACGCGCTTTTCCAACGTTAGCTATTTCAACCATTCCTGCAGCTGATGCGTTCCGCTGATGAGCTTTTTTAGATCATCGTCGGTTTTCGGCCAGACGAAATCGTGCCGGCGGAAGGTATGTTTGATCATGGTGTCGGCCTTACGGCAATCGACGCTGTCATAGAAACAGGAGCGCCATTGCGCAGGCAGATTGCCATAATGTTTCAGGCCAAAGCCGTTGCCATACACCATTAGCGGCGTCGGGACATCTTTAACATCTATATCGTCCTCACCCTTATCCCTGGCCCAGGACAAATACGCTTCCCAGAACTGGCAGTGGTTGAACAAACGTTTTTTGATCTCGGCGTCGCTTTCCTTGTGCTGTGCGGGGATGCGCCATTGGTTATTATACGTGGAGAAAGGGTCTTTTTCGGGCGTGCCGGAAGGCATGGAACGGGTGTGGAAATGGCCAGGCTGACCGCCGTCGAGGATCAGGTCGAGTTCGCGGGGCATCTTAGAGGCTACCAGGTAGATATAAGTGCGGTGGCGCTGATTGGTGAGATAAAGCCGATTGTCCTTTAGCATCCATGAACCATAATCGAAGTGCCCGAAATCCTGGGTATAGGAGCCGTCCGGCCGCAGTTCGAGGAAGCTGACCCGGCTGAGGAGAGAGTCGGTGTGCGTGGTGTCGCCGTCGCCCACGGGCATATAAAAATATAGGCCGGAGCCAGGTTTGGCCGGCGGAGAGCAGGCGCAGAACGCCATGGCCAGGAGAGCCAGCGAGTAAAGATATTTTTTCATGCGGCGGAGCTTTTGGGTTAGTGTGTTAGCGCAAAAAGGACTTGAGCTGTTGAAAGGCGCTAAGGAACATCTTGTATTTGCTATTCGAGTTGGACCAGGCAATTGTCTGATGCTCGAAGGTCTGTTTGAGGATGTCGTTGGCCTTCTGGCAGTCTTCGTCGTCGAAGAAATAGCTTTTCCATTTTTGCGGCAGGTTATCGAATGGCTTTAATCCAAAGCCATTGCCATAGATCTTGATCGGAGTGGGAGTACTGCGGACATCGACGATGTCCAGCTTTTTATCTTGCGCCCATTTGAAATAGAATTCCCAGAACTGGCAGTGATTATACAGCCGTGCTCTGATCTCGCTATCGCTTTCTTTGTGTTTGGCGGATATGCGCCAGCGATTGTTCGCAAGCGAAAAAGGATCTTCGGCCAGATTGTCGGAAGGCAGGGATTTGCTTTCGAAGTGACCGACTCTGTCTTTGGCTACCGTTAGCTCCATGTCATCGGCGGTGAGTTTGCCGATAGTGTAGATAAAGGTCTTTTGCTCCTGATTGGTAAGCATCAGCTGCCGGTCCTTTTTTCCCCAGTGTCCGTATTCGAACCGACCCAAATCACTGGTAAACGACCCATCGGGTCGAAGCTCGAGAAAACTGACGGGTGTCAGGCTGTCCAGCCCGGATCCTGTACCG
>DASZOW010000040.1:0-3662 GCA_035550615.1 Puia sp. | reverse complement strand
GGCAGCCGGCTGCGCCAGGGATATACGCCCGTGAGTATCGAATAACGCGACGGCGTACAGACGGATGAAGTAGTATGCGCATCCGTAAACCGCATGCCCTCCCTCGCCAGCCGGTCGACATTGGGAGTATTGATCTTTCCATCATGGTTATACGCAGATATATCGCCATAGCCAAGGTCATCCGCCAGGATATAGACGATATTCGGCCTGTCGCCCCCGCCCCCCTGCTGGCCATAGGACAGCTCCACCGCGATCATCGATACGAAGAACAGAACAAAAAAATGGCAAGCTCTCATGATCATAAACAGGTAATTATATTTTATATGAACGATCTTTTTTACACAGCCGCAAACTCTTCCCTATGCAGCGTCTCCCCATCCACGCCGTAATGCGTGAAGACGATCCTCGCCCCCTCCGCGGCCGGTCTGACCTCCACCCCCAGGAACCCACCCACGATATTGAGATACCGGTGCTCAGGCAGCACATTGTTCTTATCCCATCCGCTCGCATGCTCGTTGCTGCCCGGACCACAGGCAAACTCCATCAGCCCCGTCTTTAGCTCCTTCGAGGCATACTGCCAGTGCCTGTCCCCACAGACGATAAATGCATTCTTCTGCGCAGCAAGGAACTCCCGGATCAGGTTGCCCTCATGCGCAAAGCCGCTGTTGGCATGATTGTCCTTCTTCTGCCACCTGTCCGGCCCCACGATAGGCGTGGCATTGACCAACACCCTGAACGTCGCATCCGATGCGGCGAAGCTATTCCTGAACCACTCCAGCTGCTGCCGTCCCCATATCGTCTTGTCAGGCCCATCCTCCATCGTATTCGGACTCCTGTACTCCCGGCCTTCCGTTACCCATATCTGCAGGTCCTTGCCCCACCGGAACGTACGATAAGGCACATCCCCATAAGGCACCTGCCGCCTGAACGCCTCCACGCCCTGCCCGAAAGTGAATTTGCCCATAAATCGGTTGTTCCACCCCGGATAGCAATCATTCATCCACGTGTCATGGTCGTCCTTCATAAAATAACAGGGCACCTTGCTGTAGAACTCCCTGCAGGTCTCCAGCGAGAACATCCGCTGCCAGCCCCAATAGGCCATCGGAAGGTCCTTCGCCCAATGATCATAATAGATCACGTCGCCCGTATGCACCATAAAAGCCGGGTCCAGCGCCTGCATGTGGCGATATATCTTAAAACCCTTTCCCGGATCATCCATGTCATTGTACTCATGACAGGTCGTTACGGTAAAGCGCACCTCTTTTTGCTTGTCCGCGGGAATAGCCGTCCGGAACACCCCCTCCATGCCCGCCGTGACACGCCCGCTGCTCTTTCCCCGGGCCTCCACCTTCACCTCATAGACCGTATCCGCCTCCAGACCCGACACCCGCGATTGGAAAGTATAGTCATGCTGTTCATCCACTCCGTTCCATTCACCCGCTTGCCAGCCACGCATACCCTTCTTCCGGATAGACACCCGCACAAAACCCGGCGCCCCCGGCGCCGCGCCATGCAGCGTATGCACATCGCACCCGTCCGGGTAGACAACCTTTACCTCCCTGTCAGGTCTGTCCTGCTTGTATTTTTCCTTGAAATAAGACACCGGGTGCCATTCCCCCACCGCCTCATCCAGGTACAGCACCGTCGGAATGCTGCGCTTGTTGTCCACCGGCGCCGCATCCTTCGTTAGCCGCGCCCATACGACGGCGCTCGTTCCATCCACCTCTCCGATCTTGATACCTGTCGCGAGAAAAGGCCCCTCACCCGCAGCCACCGCCGTCGGGGAGGCGAACAACCTGGAAAAGACAGGCATCATCCCGAAGACGCCCGCACCGGTCTGGAAAATGAATTTTCTACGTTTCATATTGTAACAGGCATAGTTAGTCGAAAAATGAAAAGAAGGATAAAGCGGGGATCTCTTTCGTTCGTCGGATGAGGATAAATCGCAAATTCTGACAGTGAATTTGAAATAAAAAATCAATTCGCTGAAATAAATGCCCTCCTTTATTTACGGAAACGTTTCCGCAGGAATTCACCGATCTCCGCACGCATATCCTGATTTTTTTATGATCTTCACCCTTCAATTTATTTTATTCATCTCTTAATACGATTTGCTATGCCACGCTCCCGACGTGAGTTCATCAAAGGATCCGCCAAAGCAGCCATCGGCGTCTATATTGCCGGCCGCGGCCTCAGTGCAAAAAGCTACGCTAATATCATCGGCGCCAATGACCGCGTCCGGGTAGGGGTAGTAGGATTCTCCGACCGCCACCGTTCATCCCACATCCCTCCCTTCATGAAGTTCTATAAGGAAATGAACTTCGACATCGTCGCCGTCTCCGATCTATGGAAGCTAAGAAGGGAAGAAGGACAGGCTTTCCTGAAAGAAAAGATGGGGCATGATATAAAGGCCTGCCGCAACAACGACGAGCTGTATGCCACAAAGGACATCGACGCCGTCTTCCTCAGCACCGCCGATTTCCAGCACGCCCTGCTCGCAAAAGAGGCCGTAGAGCATGGCTGCGACGTATACTGCGAAAAACCTTTCGCGGAGACGATGGACGACAACAAGGCCGCGCTAAAAGCCATCAAGGCCTCCGACCGCATCGTTCAGATAGGTTCCCAGCGAAGGAGCGGTGATAATTACAAGGCCGCCGCCCAATTTATACAGGCCGGCAAGTTCGGCGCCATCACCATGGTCGAGCTCACCTGGAATGTCAATCAGCCCGGCCGCTGGCGCAGACCCGAGCTCGTTGCCCAATGCAGGGAAGAGGACCTCGACTGGAAACGCTTCCTCCTCAACAGACCCTTCGAAGCATTTGATCCCCGGAAATACCTGGAATATCGCCTGTTCTGGCCCTACTCCTCCGGCATGCCCGGTCAATGGATGAGCCACCAGATCGACACCGTGCATTGGTTCACAGGACTCCAACACCCCCGCAGCGTCGTAGCCAACGGCGGTATCTATATGTGGAAGGATGGCAGAAGGAACTGGGACACCACCACCGCCGTCATGGATTACGGTCCCGCCGACGATCCTGCCACCGGCTTCCAGGTCACCTTCTCCTCCCGTATGCACAACGGCGACGAACATCCCGCCGAAATATATTATTCCAACGGCGGCGAGCTCAACCTCATCACCAACAAGGTGACCCCAAAAGGAGGTCTCACCGCTAAAGCCGCGTCAGCCATGCATTTGCAGCCCAACCTCCTGCCCGAGACAACCCTCTCCAACGCCGAGGCCGCCATCGCCTCCGCCGACACCGGCGGCGACGTGCTCACCACCAATCACGTCCGCAACTGGATGGAATGCATCCGCTCCCGCAAACAGCCCAACGCACCCGTGGAAGCAGGCTATTACCACTCCATCGCCAATATCATGACCAATGCCGCCGTACGCACAGGATACAAAGCCACCTTCGACGAAAAGACACAGGAAGTGATGGTCGATGGAAAAGTTTTTAAATACTGATGAGCTGTAAACCCGCACGCCCGGCCCACAAACCCGTGCGTGCGGCCGGTTCCCTATTCATCCGCCACACAACGGAAACCCAGGTTCTCCAACCCCGAATCAGGCGATGTCTTCATCCTCGAAGAGACACGATACCCCTTGCAATAGGATGGATTGCACAGGAACGAACCACCCCTCGTCACCTTCTTGG
>DASZOW010000039.1:0-3792 GCA_035550615.1 Puia sp. | reverse complement strand
GAATCTAAACGACCCGAAAGCATTGGCCCGCTTCCACAGGAAGGGTCTTCTATTCTCATTGCTCAACGATTCGGGCAAAAAGAAATAGCCATACAACCAGTTCAACAGACAAAGCGCGGCGGCCCCGAAGAATGGCGCCCTGATGCCCCAGATGGACAACAGACTGCCAAGCGCCGGTCCGAGCACGAAGCCAAGCCCGAATGCCGCGCCGATCATCCCGAAGTTCTTAGCCCGCGTCGTCTCATCGGTACTCAGATCGGCGATATAGGCCGAGGCCGTTGTAAAGCTTGCACCCGTGATCCCCGCGATCACCCGGCCCACGAACAGCCAGCCGTATGTCGGCGACACCGCCTGGACGATATAGTCTACTCCAAAGCCAAAAAGCGAGAGCAGCAGCACCGGTCGACGGCCATACCTGTCGCTCAGGTTACCGATCACCGGCGCAAAAAAGAATTGCGTAATAGCAAACACCGTCAATAAAAAGCCGCCATAAGTGCTGGCTACGTTTACCGGAATACCTTTTAAATGGGCGATAAGATCCGGCATCACCGGGATGATCAATCCCCAACCCATAGAATCGACGAGAAGTGTAACGAAAATAAATCCGATGGCTGCTTTCCTGGATGTTTGCATGGCTTAGCTTTTACGTGCAGCACAAACATAAGCCGAAACCCTCACAAATAACAGAGTCAAAAACGTCAACTTCCGGGGCAATTGCGTCATAGTTGAGCCCTCAACCAAACGGCTCGGTGTAGGAACGAGCGCGGCTCGGCGCACGACAAACGCAGCTCATCACACGAGCAGGCGCAGGTCAGCATGGGACACCCACAACTCAGCGCAGAATACGGGTCGGGTTCCCCGATGAAGTACTGACGTAGAGCAGCCCTTCCATATATGTCTTTGCGGCGCCGCTGATCGCTATCCTGTCGCCAAGGTCACGGCAATGCAAAAAACCCAGGCGCGCAGAAAGCTGGATGGCGTCCAATTCCTTTTTTCCCAGGCGGGCCGACCAATAAGGTGTCAGGGTCGTATGAGCCGATCCCGTCACCGGGTCCTCCGCGATGCCTGACTGCGGTGCAAAAAATCTCGAGACAAAATCTACCTCGTCACCTTTAGCGGTGACGATAACGCCACGGGCTTCTTTAGCTTTTTCGATAGCGGCCAGATCCGCCTGCAACCCTTCGATCGTCGGCTCGCCGTCAAAGACAAGCATATAATCGGAGCGGCCTTTATAAGCCTCGACCGGCGATGCCGAAAACCACTGCCGCATGGCGTCGGTAATTGCAACCGGCCGGATCGTATCCGGCGGGAAATTCAATTGCAGCAGGCCCGCTTCCCTCGAGATCATCAGCTCCCCGCTACGTGACGAGAACACGATCTTTTCGTACGAAAAGCCCAGGTGCTCAAAAAGCACATGCGCGCTCGCCAGCGTCGCGTGCCCGCAAAGATCGACCTCCACGATAGGAGTGAACCATCGCAGATGAAATCGGTTGCCGCGGCCATGCGCACCGCCGTCCCTTTCCGCCCCACCATGCGCACCGCCGCCGTCCGCCACCCCCTCCCGCACAAAAAATGCCGTCTCGGCCAGATTATTTTCTGCCGCTATCTTTTGCATCACCTCATCGGGCAGCCAGTCCTCCAACGGACATACCGCCGCTGGATTCCCCGAGAAAAGGTCCCGGCAAAAAGCATCCACCTGAAAGATCCTTATAGGCATAGCGCAAAATTAAAACCTAATTCATCCACAAGAACGCCTCCCTGAACGCCTGCGGCGCCGCCTTCACCCGCTCATCGTAGCCGTGTACTTGTCTACTCGCTGACTGTCGCCTTCAACAGCGCCACCATCAGTTGATTCACCGGCGTCTCGATGCCATGCCTGCCGCCGATCCGCACCACCGCGCCATTACGGGCGTCGATCTCCATAGGCCGTCCCGCAAGCCGGTCCGCATGCAAAGAGTTGATCGAATTCACCGGACTTTTCCGGCAGCCCGCTATGATCTCGTCTTCAAGCGTATCGCCCAGCACCGCGCCTTCCGCCCGTCCCACCCCGACACATTCCCAGATGAGCTGCCGGTAGACATCCACGATCTCCTCGTGCCGATTGATATCCACCGTCTTCAGCAGGACCGCAGGCACCGCGCCGACACAATTCAACGCCAGCTTGCGCCACGCCCTCGACTTAAAATCCGGAGTAGTGTTGACCGATAGCGGAGTATGGCCAAAGAGCCGGACAAAATCCCTGCCGTTGCCGCCCTCCGGAACAAAAAGAAACCCCTGGCCACGCTGCCAGATGCGCCCCGGCTCGCTGCGTTCCGCGGGAAGATCCACCACCACAGGCACGAGTACCGCCGGGTCCACGTAAGGCGAAAAACGTTCGATATGCTCGACCCCGTTTTGTAATATCGCCACGCGGGTATGCGGGCCTATCAGCTTCGGCAGCCAGGCAACGGTGCCGGCAACATCGTATGTCTTTGTGGCGATCAGCACCCAGTCCGCTCCACTAACCTGCTGCGGCGAACCAAGCTGTGCCCCCTGCCGTGAGGAGCCACTTTGCATCGCCCCCTGCTGCGGCGAGCTAAAGATCTTCGGGGCCGCCACGATCCGGCCGCCGGGAGTATCCACAATCAATTCCGAAAAAGGCGTCCGCACACAGACAGCCACTTCATTTGCCTTATCCTGAGCGAGCCAGGCCGCGACCGTGCCGCCGATAGCGCCCGGCCCGATGATCGTAATAGAAGCCATAGAAACAAAGATAGCCCATTGTGTATAATGGGGCAGGTATCGTAATTTGTTCTCATATTCGGATAAATATGAGATCGAATCTTATCATCTTGCTCCTGGCATGCGCCCTGGCCATCACAACCTATGCCCAGGATAACCCGGCCCCTTCCATAAACATCGGAGATCCCGCGCCGGCACTCCAATTGCGCGCATGGCTCAAAGGCAAGCCGATCCGGCAATTCGAGCGGGGAAAGACATACGTGCTAGAATTCTGGGCAACCTGGTGTAGACCCTGCATCGCATCGTTACCTCACCTCTCGGCGATAGCCCGCGAGTACAAGGACAAAGTCACCATTATGGCCATCGATATCCATGAAAAACGCACGACCCCGATCGCAAAAATAAAAGCATTCGTCGACAGCATGGGACAACGCATGGATTTCGTCGTGGCCAGTGAAGACAGCGACTTTATGGAAAACGGTTGGCTCAAATCCACCGGCGGCACTGGCATACCCGCCACTATTGTAGTAAATGAAGAGGGCCGGCTGGCCTGGATCGGCTACCCCACACAGCTAGACACCGTATTGCCAAAGATTGTGAACCATACATGGGATATTAGGACCGCGTTAGCCAAAAGAACGCTGCGGAGATATCTGGACAACCTGGACGATTCCCTTGGCTACGAAATGGCCAACTATACCATCGATCCTAAAAAAGAAGATTCCGTGCTCATAGTCATCGATCAAATAACCAGCAGGGAGCCCAGGCTGAAATATATGCCTCGCATCGGGCTGGTCACCTTTAGAGCCTTACTGAAAAAGGACCCGTCCGCCGCCTATCGGTTCGGTAAAGAATTTCTCGCCGCGTCCACCCTGGACGAACCAACCGATTATCTTATATTTTCAAATGTTGAGGAATTTTCAAACAACCCGAATCTTCCAAAGGAGATCTACCGGCTTGGCGCGGAAGCCTACCAGGTAAAGATCGACCGATCGCCGTTCCCCGAATTGCTCGACTTGCCCGACATTTATCATAAGATGGCTGCCCTGTACTACCGCGCGGGCGATAGGT
>DASZOW010000038.1:0-3601 GCA_035550615.1 Puia sp. | reverse complement strand
AATTCAGATTGTATTTGCCGGCTTCGACTTCCGTAGGATCTTCCTCGCTGATATCCCGCAGCGCCTCCAGGTCCGGGTGACGCATCAGGGAATTGTCATCGAGGTTCATCTTACAGTCGACCGCGATGATCTTCTCGTCGCTGGTCTTGAACAGCGGGTTGATCTCGAGCATCGCGCAATCCAGCCCTACATACGCATTATACAGATTCATAACGAACTTCACGCAATTTTTGAGGGCCTCGCCGCTCAACCCGAGGTTAAAAGCGATCTTCCTTGCCTGGAACGGCTGCAGGCCGCCTCCGGGATGAACCCATTCCTTGAAGATCCTGTCCGGCGTTTTATGCGCTACCTCTTCGATATCCATTCCACCCTCGGTGCTGTACATGATCACATTCTGCCCCCTGGCGCGGTCCAGCAACACCGATAAATAGAATTCCTTTACAGGATTGGCGCCGGGATAATAGACGTCCTGGGCGATCAGCACCTTGTTCACCTTCTTGCCTGCCGGACCCGTCTGGATGGTCACCAGCGTGCCTCCCAGGATGTTAGAAGCAATTTGTTTAATATCTTCTGCATTCTTCCCTACGGCCACTCCACGCTGCTCCGTACCCTGGATCTTGCCTTTTCCCCTTCCCCCCGCATGGATCTGAGCCTTGACCACCGCGAAATTGTTACCGTACTGGACCTTAAGATGTTTATACGCTTCTTCGGCAGCCCCCGCATTGTCCACCGGGATGCCTTCCTGAACGGGAACACTATACTTCTTCAGTAGTTCTTTAGCCTGATATTCATGCAAGTTCATGGAGAAAAAATTTGGGCAAAAATAGGGCAGAAACGCCTAAATGCCAAACCGCACCTCATCGCAGCGGCTTCACTCCGGCGGCTCTTACCTTCCCGACGATATAGTCGCCGACTTCCTTTCCTTCGACCTGCCCGCTGACCACCCCATCCCGGTAATGAATGCCGCCATATAATCTCGAGATCGCAGCCTCTTCCGCCGCCTCGCGGAAAGAATGAAAGCTGCGCGGCTTGATGTCGAACAGCTCTTCGGCATTGTCGGTATAGTCGAGCCGCGTGCCAAGCAGATAGGTCAGCATCTCGGCAGCAGCCGTAGAGATCACCGAATGTCCGCTGGTGTACTCGGGAAATGGCGGCGTCTGCAGCAACGGCCTCCACCTCGGATCGATATACCGGTTGATATACGTCTCCGGCCTGATCCGGTTACTCTGGTATTTCGCATCCCAACAGACGATGAAAGCATCCATCAACGTCACGGCTACCAGGGTCTCCACCGCCACGGTCCGGTCAAAATCCAATCCCGCCGCCCCGGCGGCAATACCGGCAACATCGAGCCAGTGCCCCCCCGGGCTGATCTTTTTTATTCCGATCATCATGTGTCCGGAAGTAACGACATTGAACGGGTTACAATCCCAGAAATTGGCGATAGTCCGCTCATAATCGCCCTGTGCGCCCGTATCCCTGGAGATCCTATAGACCTCCTGTACGAGATGATAGAAGGCGCTTCCCGTATCCGTGCTGAAATGCACCAGCGGCGGCGGCATGAACTGATTGCTGGAATCGATGATCATCGGCCGGATGGTCTGCCAATGGGGCTCGACGGCCTCCATATATGCCGGCGGGGTGGGATACCACGACGAATCGTTCTTAAGCGGAGTATAACGCAAGCGGGCGCTCAGCAGATTATACCCGTCCCCTTTGGAAAACGCCACCATCTTCTGCGTCGCCCGCCGCCCCGCAGCAAAGGACCTGGCGATCACCGCGTCTCCATAATGTAATTTTTTCAGCAATTGCCGGAACTTCGTCTCCTGCTCCTCCAGCAGATAGCCGGAAGGCAACATCACCCTTCCCGTCTCGAGGATCGAGAACGCCGCGGCGACCCGGTAATCATACGCGCCGCTATCGGGTATCTTCCCCGGCGGATAGCTTTTGATAAAAGAACCGGGCTTTACGATCGCCGCATCATGCTGCGCCACGAGCTCGTACGCACCCAATAATGCATAAGCATAATACCGGGTGGCCGCAGGCGGGTTCACGACATCATGGACCATGACCATCGTCAGCGAGAATACCGCCGGCCGCAGATAATCCGTCAATTCTTTTTGCGCACGGGCGCCGGACGCGATCATCGCCGCGAACAGGAATAGGGACAAATACTTTTTCATCATCGTTCTATATAAAATTGTAGTCTTCCTTCAGCAACCGCAATGATCAGTGTCCGCTTTCCGTCGATGGTCGCCTCTTCGGCCGACTTCACATCCCCGCGGATGGACAATCCCGACTCGGGCTGCGGCACATAGCGGAACCCGCCTTTTCCATCTCCGGTGAGCAGACAGCCATAGTTGGCATCCATCGCGCCCATCTTCAACCGGTTGTCGGAACGGTTTCCCAACAACAGCAGATCGGGATGACCATCCCCATCGAAATCCCGGACCACGATCCTGCACACCGGGGCAAACTGCGCTTCCACCGGCAGCTCTACCCGCTGGAAGTGTCCACCCTTGTTCAACCAGCAGGCCGTACGGGTCTCCGTAGCCGTTAGCTTGCCCGCCGCATCGAGCTCTTCTTTGGAAAAGATATCCTTGATAGTCGCATTGGCATAAGCCGCATACGAGTTGAACTTCTTTCGCATCGGATAGATCTGCTCGTTCAATTCGTCGCGACTGACCCATGGATAACTTACGCCCTGTATATAAAAATTAAGAAAAGGATCTATGGAGCCATTGTGATCGAAATCGGCATAATACAGTTCGGCGGGTTCTTTCTCCGAGATCTTCAAACAACTGTTCAAACCCAGATTACCGGCGATCAGATCCGGTTTGCCATCTCCGTCCACATCGGCGAGAGAAAGCGTATTCCAGAACCCAGGTTCCCGCTTGCCGAAGTATTCCTCCGTCTTGTCCACAAACCCGCCGGTCGTATTGAGAAACACCATCACCGGCATGAACTCGCCACAGAGGATCAGGTCTTTCCGGCCATCGCCATCCACATCGATCCATTGCGCATCGGACACCATTCCAACCTGGTCGAATGGCGTACTGACCGCCGAAAAATGTCCTCTGCCGTCATTCTGCAACAGATAGCTGCGCGGTGTCGTCGGATATTGCCCGGGTACTACGCGGCCGCCGACGAACAGATCGATGTCGCCGTCTCCATCATAGTCACACGGCCGTACACAGCCTTTACTCGAAGCGCTGACATTGGGCAGCGCTCCATCCGCCAGCGCCAGGTTGCCTTTCCCATCGTTGAGATAAAGTACGTCCTGCAATGCCGGGGTATTCGGCTCCCATAACGAATAGCCGCCCCTGGCGACATACAGATCCGGCCAGCCATCGCCGTTCGCATCGAAGAATGCCGCGGCTGCCACCGTCGAACTATCCTCATGGACGATATCGGGCCCCGCCGTCCCGAACTTGCCGCCCGGGCGCTGAAGATACAATCGTCCCGGCCGGTTTTTGTCCCCGCTGATAAAAAGATCTTCGCGACCGTCTTTATCGACATCGCCCCCCGCGATCACCGGTCCCGTCCGCGAATACATGAACAGCATCAGCAGCTGTCGTTTGAAATCATTATCGCCGAAGCC
>DASZOW010000037.1:0-2659 GCA_035550615.1 Puia sp. | reverse complement strand
TTCTATCTTTATTAAACCTGCCGGTAATCCATGCTGAAAGCAATAGCCATAGACGATGAACCCATAGCGCTGGAGATCGTAAAGACCCTGGCCGCAAAGATCGGCTTCCTCGAGATCGTCGCGGGCTATACCAACGCCTTCGAAGCCATGAAACGGCTGCAGCAGGAGAGGATCGATCTCGTATTTCTCGATATCAAGATGCCCGACATCTCCGGCATCGAATTTTTGCGCAGCATTCCGCATCCGCCCATGGTGATCTTTACCACGGCATACAGCGAACATGCCGTCCAAAGCTTCGAGCTGGACGCCATCGACTATCTGCTGAAACCATTCAGCCAGACCCGCTTTCTGAAGGCCTGCAATAAGGCCTACGAGCTGTATGAGCTAAAAAGAAAAAGTGGCGCGGCGAAGCCGCAGGATCCCGGCCATATCTTCATCAAGGTCGGTTATGGCCAGATACGCATATGCCTGGACGATATCCTCTACATCCAGAGCACGGGGAATTATATGCAATTTGTCTTGCCGGCGGAAAAACTGCTGTCGCGGCTTACCATGCAGGAAGCGGAGGCCCTGTTGCCCTCACCCGCCTTCGTCCGCATACACCGCAGCTACCTCGTCGCCGGCAGCAAGGTCTCGAGAATCGAACGCGATTCCGTCTGGATCGGGAACCGCGAGCTACCGGTAGGAGCCGGCTATGCACAAGAGATCGGGAAGATAATCCGCCGATAGTTCGGGCACAATAACGCCGACAAACTACCGCCAGGCCATGCCATGCCCGGCTGATCAATTGTCCTTGATAATAATTTTGTCCTGGTAAACTTCGATAATGCCGGAGCGATTGTCGGCAAGCATTTGGTTATAAACCTTATTCACGACACATTTATTCTGGAAACGCGAGAGATAATCTACCTCTTTGATCTGGAGCGGATCGATAAAATTGCCCGTCTCATCGATCAGACGGATCTGAATATTGTGGGGAAGATGCCCCCAGGTCATGGTTGTTGTTGCGGTCGGGTTAATCATTGGATGTAAGGATTTTACTAATTCTACAAGTTTGGTATACTGCAATATATGACAATAACTCCCAAACCTGGAAATTATTGTACGTTTTTTTTGTTAAAAAATATCTAACTGTTCAGCTCACCCGCCTGCCTCACCCGCAGCCTGCCTCCTGCCCTTCCCCTGCTGCATGCCTGCCTCACCCGCAGCCTGCCTCCTGCACTTCCCCTGCTGCATGCCTGCCTCACCCGCAGCCGCCTGCCGCCCCTACTGCGCCGCCAGCGCCTCCTTCGGATGAATAATGATCTCCGCCCGCCTGTTCAACCAGGCCTTGTTCGGATCACTATTATCCGCCACCGGGTTATCCCGGCCGTATGCCTTTGCTTTCATCAACTCGCTAGGCACCCCGCGGCTGTTCATATAGTCCAGCACCATCTTCGCCCGTCGACGGGAAAGCATGTTGTTGTAAGGGTCCGACCCCACTGAATCAGTATATCCCTTTATCTCCACTGTGAAATCCGGGCTCTTCTGCAGATGCGCAATGACCTTATCGATGCTGTTGAACGCCTTGCTGTTCAGCCCATATTCATTGAACTCGAAATACACCACAAAACGGATCACCGGCTTACCATCCAGCGTATCGATCCTATAATCGTCATCGCTGAAATCATCCAGCCCAAGCGCATTAAAGGGTTTTCTCCTCTTCCGTTTCCTCGCCACAACATCGTCTTCGCCATTATCCCCGTCATCACCGCCTCTCCTCGCACCGCCATTGTTCACAATGGGTTTCCCATTGTCATCCAGCAAGCCCTTGGCCTTGAGGATCGAGTCCATATTGATCGTAATGTAGATATTATTGGTCACGCTGCCCCCCTTTCCGGTCGAGTCTTTCTTCTTAGCCTCATCCTTTCTACGGTTATAGGGCGTATTGTCCAGCGTATCCAGGTTCTTGTATTTCTTGCTCTTTATCGGGATATAAATGCCCACCGAATACATGGTGGAGCTCGCGACGCTTTTCGAAACACTCTGCCCGTAGGTCACCTGCCCCATGACCATGATCTTCCGGGCGTTGAACTTGGCGCCGATGCCCATCGGAACGGTCGGATAAGACCCGCTGTTGATGATATCGTTGAACCCAACGGTGACGTAGGGCTGAAGCCGGTATGCCGCACTCAGCAGGTGATAGTAAAGCGCCGCGTTTAATAAATTGAACGTCTGCGATTTGGTCGTGCTGATCAACACATTGTTGCTCGTAACATGCCCAAAGCTCAACCCAAGATCCGCGCTGATCGATAACCGCTGCGTCAGATTCTTGTAGGCCGAAACCGCAACCGAGGTATTCCCCCGCTGGAAGAACGGCAACGTATTCGCATTGCTCTGATAGCCCTTCCGGTTCTTCTCGAGGAAAGCAAAATCCTGGAATTGTCCCTTGAGGCCGATAAACCACCGCGGATCGAGCTTTCTGGTTCTCTCCTGGGCCTTGTCCTCTGAAGTGGCCGTATCTTTTGCCTGCTGCTGATCAGTGGCAGCGGCTGCATCTGTTTTTGCCTGATCGTCCTGTGCCGGCGTATCCGTTTTTGCCTCACCCGGTTTGGTAGTATCCGGGGTCGAAGCGCCTACCGTCTTGACTTCGATGGTGGTCCCCCGGGCGGACTTCTTC
>DASZOW010000036.1:0-3562 GCA_035550615.1 Puia sp. | reverse complement strand
CTATTTTCTGCGTAAGTTCTTTGCCTATCCCATACAATTGTCCTTGGACACATTGCGCACGCTAGGTCTTATCCGAACAATAAAGATCATGTTTTCGTTTTTGTGGATTAGACTATTTCCCCGAAAACCCGAGAAAAGCCTGGAAGACTTTATCATAAATAAGTTCGGGAAACAGTTATATCTGCTCTTTTTCAAGGACTACACGGAAAAAGTATGGGGCATAGCGCCCAGCCAGATCTCGGCGGAGTGGGGCGCACAGCGGATCAAGGGTGTATCGCTCAGCAAGGCCATTGGCCAGGCGCTCAAGAGCCTGCGTAGCAAGAAAAAAGGCGACCTGGGCCAAAAAAGCACAGAAACCAGTCTTATAGAACAATTTCTCTATCCAAAGCGAGGCCCCGGCTCGCTTTGGGAAGAAGTCGCGCGGCAGGTCCAGGAGATGGGCGGCAGGATCTATTTCTACCAGGATGTCAAGCGAATACATAGCGAGGACGGCAAAGTCACGATCGTCAACACGGTTAATTCGCAAACTGGGCAGACTGGCGCCTGGGAAGGAGATTATTTCTTTTCTACCATGCCGGTGCAGGAACTTATCGCCGGGATGGCTGACGCTGTTCCCCAGGAAGTGCAGGAGGTGGCCGCCGGCCTACAATACCGCGATTTTATAAATGTAGGCATTCTTCTGAAAAAGCTCTCCACAAGGGACGGCAAGCCACTGGAGCTAAAGGACAACTGGATTTATATCCAGGAGCGTGATGTCAAGGTCGGCCGGCTGATGATCTATAACAACTGGGGCGGCGGGATGATCAAGAATCCTAACACCACCTGGATAGGCATGGAATATTTCTGTAATAAGACCGATGCCTTCTGGGCCGAATCGGACGACGCCATCCAAAAAATCGCCATCCAAGAACTCGGCAAAATGGAACTAGCTCAGACCGAAGACGTCCTCGATATCACGGTCCGCCGTATGGAAAAAACCTATCCCGCCTATTTCGGAACCTATGATCAATTTGATAAGATAAGATCCTATACCGACCAATTCGCCAATCTCTTCTTGATCGGCCGCAATGGCATGCACAAATATAATAATGCGGATCATTCCATGCTCTGTGCTATGGTCGCGGTGGACAACATCGCCGCCGGAGTAACAGCAAAAGCAAATCTCTGGGCAATCAATACCGAGCAAGAATATCATGAAGAAAAAAACACACCAAAATCAGAGCTGCAAGTAACACCGGAAACAATTCCAGCACCCGTCCCATCACTCGCACTTGGATTCAAAGAATATCTCCTAAAGGACCGTCTTAATAAAACACTATTAATTATCATAAGCGCTGCACTCATTATTCAATTCACGGTCTTCAAGCTTTTATATCCTTTCGCCGGATTTATCAATGGGGACTCATACGTCTATCTACAATCGGCTTATCTAAATTCCGATATAAACACATATCCTATAGGTTATTCAAAATTCCTCCGCCTCTTCAGTGTATTCAGCCGATCCGACACTGCCTTGGTAGCTCTCCAATATCTGATGATCCAGACCAGCGCACTCTGGTTCATCTTCACCTTGTGCTATTTCTATCGTCCGAAAAACGGCTTCAAAATTATAATGTTGACTTTCGTGGTCCTAAACCCCGTATTCCTTTATTTGAGCAACTACATATCGAGCGACTCACTTTTTCTTGCGCTAAGCTTGGTGTGGTTTACACTGCTGTTATGGATTCTACAGCGGTCTACGCTGAAACTGGTCTTGTTGCAAAGCCTGGTGTTGTTTCTTGCTTTCATGGTCAGGTACAACGCACTCTATTATCCGATATTTTCAACTGTCGCATTACTTCTTACCCGGCAACCACTGAAATTAAAATTGACGGGAATATTTTCAAGCTTGCTTCTGGTCTCACTTTTTATAGGATACACGGCTAACAGGTATCATCAGCTAACAGGCGTCCGCGAATTTACCCCGTTCAGCGGCTGGCAAATGGCCAATAATGCGATGTATGCATACCGGTATGTGGACAGTTCAAAGCGCAAGCAGCCGCCAGCAAAGTTCCGTGACTTGGATAAAATGGTAACAACTTATTACGATACATCCCGCGATCTCCGGAAACATCCATGGGAAATGATCGAAGCCAGTACGATGTACATGTGGGATCCACGATCTCCGTTACAAAAGTATATGAAGCGGCAATTCAAAACAGACAGCTCCGCTCCAATCCTTAAGAAATGGGCATCCATGGCACCTTTGTATGCTGATTATGGAAAGTATCTCATCAGGGAATATCCATTGACCTATTTCAAGTATTACCTCGTCCCAAATGCCATTAAATTTTATTCGCCTCCCGGGGAATTTCTGGATACCTATAATATGGGCCGGGATACGGTTGGAAAGATTATTCAAGCCTGGTTCGGTTATAAAAGTAAAAAGGTTAGGACTGCTTTCAAAGACTTTAAGGTCAATGCTCTTGAGTTCATGCCGATCCTGGCAGGCACCATGGACGCCATTTTCTTGTTCAGCCTAATGTTTACAGCAATACTTAACGGGCAGGATCGTCACTCGATGTTGTCAAAAATTATACTTCTTGCCGGCATCCTCTGGCTGATGAATTTTGGGTTCAGCGTCCTCGCATCCCCGGTGACCCTTCGCTACCAGTTGTTTGGAATAGTGATAACATCCATTTTCAGCGTCTTATTGGTCGATCAAATCTATAAAAAGGCATTTGTGGATACACCAATGGCAACAAAACCTCAAAACGTTTAGGACCTAACCTTGCAACTTTTTTATTCTTATGATCAGGGAATAAGCAGTCAACTGGCCTCTATCGACGGGTAGGGAAAGGAAGACATGGGTAAGCCGAAAACCATTAATAGAGTAGGCAAATCACAATTATCAAAGTTTAGCTTTTTGATCAAAAAAGCACTTATGTTATGAAAAAAGCAAAAATCATGTTCACTTCTATCGCTGTACTAGCGATTGCTGGCGGCGTATTAGCATTTAATGCAAAAAAAACTGCCTTGGTTATCTACCAAGGATCTGACGGGAGTTCCTGCACCACGACGATTACTACAACGGTGGAATTGGTTGGTCAATTTGAACAGCCTGACGGTTCATTTGTCAATGCTACTACAGTTGCGACGGATCCCTGTTCACAAACTCTCTTTTATAAGGACATTACAGAATAAAAGGTAGGAATTCATTACTACAAGAGTCCGTGCTTGAGATTCGCGAGGCCGTCTCATAAATAAGAGGCGGCCTTTTTGTTATATGGCACCACTGATGGCTACCATAGGAGGTGGTTGGACAGTATACGAACATGTAATAAACTTTGGGAAGGGCAATAGCTGAAGGAGGGGCAGGGGGCTTTCCAAAGGCGATATACGCCTTTTTAGGCAGCTTTCTTCCTCAGATTGTGCGCCAGGGTGTAAAATCCTACCATGCTGACCACCGTTCTCACCATGTTGACCACCTGAGGATGATGGCCTGTTCTGTAATCTTGTAAAGAGCTGGTTGTACAAAAATAAGGTTCTATTTCTTTCTGAGAGATTCTCCTTTGAGTTCCAG
>DASZOW010000035.1:0-3288 GCA_035550615.1 Puia sp. | reverse complement strand
TCGAAGTCAAGGTGGCCGAACGCACAGCCCAGCTAAGCCAGCTCAATGAAGCGCTCGAGACCAGCAACCACGACCTGCAACAGTTCGCCTCCATCGCCTCCCACGACCTGCAGGAACCCCTTCGCAAGATCCACATGTTCTCTAAAGCCATCCAGGACCGGTTCAACGACCAGCTGCCGGCAGAGATAAAGGTCTATTTTGATAAGATCATCCGGTCCACCGACCGCATGCGCGCCCTGATCATCGATATTCTTAACTTCTCCCGGCTCTCCGCCGAGATCTCCTTCTTCCGGCATAGCGACATCAATACGATGTTCGCCGAAGTGCTGGAAGACTTCGAGGTGGCCATCCGTGAAAAACAAGCGACCGTAACCGCAGGCGACCTGCCCGACATAGACGTTATCCCCGGACAATTCCGCCAGGTCCTGCACAACCTTTTAAGCAACGCCTTGAAATTCACACGCCCGGAAATTCCGCCCGTCGTCCGCTTCGAAGCCATACGCGTCGGCGCCAGATCCTTTGAAGCCCCTCCGGATCCCAACGGGACCTTCTATAGGTTCAGCATCACCGACAATGGCATCGGATTCGACGAAAAATTTGCCGAGAACGTCTTCAAGCTATTCCAGCGATTGCATCCCAAGGACAGGTTCGAAGGCACGGGCATAGGCCTTGCAATAACGAAAAAGATCATCGAGCGCCACAACGGCATCATCACCGCCCAAAGCCATGACGGCCAGGGCGCCCGGTTCGACTGGATCATACCCGCAACCCATTGAACGATTAAAACTGAATTATGCTGAAATACAAAAAGATATTGCTGGTAGACGACGATGAGGACGACCGTGAGATCTTTACTGATATCATTCGCGACATCGACCCGGAAGCCCTGGTGGAATATGCAGAAAACGGTCTTGAAATGATCGCCATGCTGAACAAATGGCCCGATGACGAGCTTCCGGAGATGATCATCCTCGATCAGAATATGCCCAGGATGACGGGCAAGGAAAGCCTCGTCTTCCTTAAAGAAAGCGCCCGGTACAACCGGATCCCTACCATCGTCTATTCTACCTACCAGGTCAAAGACTTCTATGAGGAATGCCTCGAACTGGGCGCCCAGGACGTCGTAGCCAAACCGGATACCATGCAGGCTTATCGGGAAATGGTCGAACAATTCCTGGTCATGCACTGACCGCACCGGTCCACACCGCGGATCCCGCGCCCGCAAGCCCCTATTCCACCCCTCTTACCCGCATCCGGAGGATGTATACGCCTCCCGAAGCCGTAATGAACAAAGTCTTCCGGTCCCGGCCGCCAAAACATAGATTGGCCGTCCATTGCTCGGGCACCGGGATATGCGCGATCTTCTTTCCATTACTGTCATACACCGTCACCCCATCTCCCGTGAGATAAACATTTCCGCGTTCATCGAGCGTCATCCCATCCGATCCCTGCTCACAAAAAAGCTGCCTGTCCCGCAATAACCCATGGGCGCCGATCACATACCGGTACGTCTTGGCCGCACTCAGATCGGAGACATATAGAAAATGACCATCCGGCGTGCCCACGATCCCATTGGGCTTCTTCATCGTCGCCTCCACGACCACCGGCTGCCTTTTTCCCTTTGGTAAATAATATACCTTTTCTCCATCCAATTCTCCATGCGTACGCGACCAGTACGACCGCTGATAATACGGATCGGTAAAATAGATCCCGCCCTTGGCATCGATCCATAGATCATTAGGCCCATTCATCCGGTGACCGCCGATATCGCCTAACAACACCTTCACGGATCTGTCCGGACCTATCGACCATAGCTGCTCCTGCTCATCGGCGCAAGTGACCAGCCGCCCATCCTTATCGAAATACATCCCGTTGCTCCGGCCCGCACTATCCATAAAAAGGACCAGCTCCTCTCCTGTCGTATACTCCCAGATCTTGTTCTTCGGCTGGTCGGTAAAGAAGATATTCCCTTCCCGGTCTACCGACGCTCCCTCCGTAAAAGCAAACTGATGCGAGACGATCATCGGCCGGATGGCTCCTTCCGCCACCACCGCGCCCGAGTCGAAAGCCGGCGCCTGCGCCATGATGCTCATATCCTGCAACAGCAGTAGAATGCCAAAAACGCCGGCCCGAAACATCCTGGAAATACTCATCCGATTTAAATTTTTGGCAATATAACGCATAAAAACCCACGCTCTACTTGAAACTCAAATGGACTTCTCCGCTATTTCCGTCGACCCGCACCGGGATCCCGCCGCCATTCAACGTCCCATCGATATGCCGCTCGTCGAACGTGCCTTTGAAATGATCCAACGCCGTCGAATGAACCCGCTCGCCCGAGATCCGCAGATCCATTCCCTGTCCCTGCGGCAGGGTCAATGAAATATCCCCGCTGGAATTGGAGAGGTCCACGGATTTAGTGCTTAGAAAATGTACCCGGATATTACCCCCGCTCGTAGAAGCGGAAAGACTCGCAGCTACCTCGTCCAGATCGATATTCCCGCCCGACGTATGCGCATCCAGATCGCCGGCGATCTTTTCGCCCTCCACCTCGCCACCCGAAGTACGGGCCCGGATACTTCCCTTTACCCCACGCAAGGTGACATTGCCGCCGGAAGTCTCCAGCCGGATCTTGCCCTCACAATACATCGCATCCATATTGCCGCCGCTGGTCTGCAGATCGATATCGTCATGACTGTTGCGGATCGAAACGTTTCCGCCGCTGGTCCGGCCCAGGATCGTTCCGGTCAGATGCTCGATGTCTAAATTGCCGCCGCTCGTACTGAAATCTTCATGCCCCGCCAGATCCTTTAGCTCGACATTGCCGCCACTGGTGCGCAGATGACTGCTTACCGCCGTAGGGGTATAAACGCGGAACGAGATCGACAACCCATGATGCCAGTTGTCCCGGTTCCGTTTCTGGTGCGCCGTAGCCACCAGCTTATTGCCTTGCATGGCGATCGTTATATCGTATTGTTCATCCAGCCTTTTCTGCACCTCCTCCTTGCTCAACCCCGGGGTCCGGCCATTATTGCCCTGCACATACATCTCTACCCGGGCATCGCCCGTCGTCTGACCATATACTGTAATATTCCCGCCCGAAGTCTCGGTCTGCAACTCCTTGACGCCGGCCGCGGAGAAGCTCTTTTGCAAAAAAGGTTCGTGATTGCTCTGGGCATGCACGGCAAGAAAACCCGCGCCGCCCATCAATAGCAAGGCTATTTTTTTCATATCTGGTAGTTTTTAATTCTTTAAAGGTCGTCGCCGCCTCATGGAATGTTGCATCGC
>DASZOW010000034.1:0-5553 GCA_035550615.1 Puia sp. | reverse complement strand
GGAAGCATTGTAGAGGTCTACACATACGATAAGAAGTTCCTGGGAAGAGGCTATATCAATTTACAATCGCAGATAGCTGTCCGTCTGCTGACGAGGGACCGGCATGAGACTATCGACGACTCCTTTTTTTACAAGCGGTTGGCGGAAGCCTGGCAGTACCGGCAGCGGATCGGGTATACCGAGAATTGCCGGCTGGTGTTTGGAGAGGCGGATTATTTACCTGCGCTGATCATCGACAAATTCAACGACTATTTTGTATTGCAGACCCTGGCATTGGGGATGGATCGCTGGAAGCCGGCTATTGCCGAGGCTTTGCAACGCATCTTCGGCCCCAGGGGTATCTATGAGCGGAATGACGTGCCGGTACGGGAACTGGAAGGGCTGCCACAGCAGAAAGGATTTTTGTCGGAGCCTTTTGATACGAATATTATTATCCGGGAGAATGGGGTGCAGATGCATGTGGATATCGAGAATGGGCAGAAGACCGGTTATTTCCTGGATCAGCATGATAACCGGCGGGCTATCCGGCATATTGTCAAGGGTGCTGATGTGTTGGGGGCGTTTTGTTACACCGGCAGTTTCGAGACCCATGCCGGTTTTTATGGCGCCAGGTCGGTCCTGGGGCTTGATATTTCCGAGAATGCCGTAGCACAGGCAAGGCGTAATGCCGAATTGAACGGACTTTCCGGCGTTTGTAAATATGAGGCCGTGAATGCGTTCGACGTATTGAAGCAATGGAGCAAGGAGGGGCGGCAGTATGATGTCGTGATGCTCGACCCGCCTGCTTTTACCAAGAGCAGGGAGACGATCCAGAAGGCCATTACCGGGTATAAGGAGATCAATCTGCGCGGCATGAAGCTGGTGAAAAAGGGTGGTTTCCTGGTGACCTCGTCGTGTACCAACCTGGTGCAGCCGGAGCTTTTTCTCGAGACCATCGAACTGGCGGCGAGGGATGCGCGGCGGCGGTTACGGCAGGTGACGTTTCAGGCGCAGGCCAGCGATCATCCGATAATAGCCGGATGGGAAAATACCAATTACCTTAAATTCCTGATCGTGCAGGTGTTATAAGAGAGGTTTGGGCATTCAGGGCGTTATTTATTGAGCTGGAAGATGCCGGAGTCGGTGGTGCGGCCGGTCTGGTCTTTTAGCTGGAAAGTGTAGAGACCGCGGGTGAGGTCGCTTAGCTGGACGGTGGTCTTGTCGGAGACCTCGGGGATGTCCTTGACCAATTTTCCCAGGAAGCTGAAGATCTGGAGGGTGTAAGTTTTATTGTCGTCTTTTACCAGTTCGAAGGTGATATAGGAGACGGCGGGGTTGGGGTAGAATTTGATGACCTTATGTTCGGGATCGGGCATAGGACCCCTGACCTGGCAAGTTGCCCGGATGGAAGTCAGTAGGATGATGGATAACAAGATGTAAAAAATCCTCATGCTGCGAATTCGTTTACACGTGATCCCAAAATAGTTGATTTATTTCAAAGATACAAATAACCGGCCAGTTTTAAAACCAAAAGGCATAGCCGGCGCGTGGGCGCCAGCTATTGTGTAACATATTGTCAATGAATTACTTAAGGTCTTGCAGCGTTTTTTGGATCGTTGCAAAATCGGGGAGATCGCTGGCCGTTTCGAGGACTTCTGCGTAACGAATTACCCCATTTTTGTCCACAATGAAAGCGGACCGTTTGGAAACGCCGTGCATATCCAGTACGAAAGTGTCGTAGAGGGCGCCGTATTCGGCGGAGGTGGTTTTATTGAAATCGCTCAGGAGCGGGAAATTGAGCTTTTGATCTTCCTTGTATTTTGCGAGGGTGAAGACGGAATCGACGCTGATGCCGAGGACCTGGGCGTTGGCATTGTTGTAGAGGGCGATGTTATCGCGGGTGCTGCAAAGTTCTTTGGTGCAGGTGCCGGTGAAGGCTTGAGGGAAGAAGAGGAGCAGGACGTTCTTTCCTTTGTAATCACTAAGCGTTACTTTTTGCTTATCGGAATCATAAAGAGTGAAGTCGGGCGCTTGCTGGCCTACCTGGATGGTTGTGGAGCTCATGGTTATTTATTGTGCCGCCAAAGTTAGCTTAAAATTTAGGACAGAGCGTACGGAACTTCGCATTTTCGCGGTCGAGGAAGCCGGTATAGGACAGGGATAGTTCGAAGCCGCCGCGGGAGTTGCTGACCGTATTGAGCTGCGAGGTATTGACGTCATAGCTCAGGCCGACGGTAAAGGAGTTCATTTCCAGTTTTACGATGGGGATAAAGGCGTCCTTCCACCGGACGAGTCCGCCGATGGTGAAGGTGTATAAATAGTTATCCGGCGATTCCCCTAACTTATAGGAATAGAGTACGCCGCCGATGGTTTCCTGGTCGGGTCCTTGTCGGGACCAGTCGCCCTGGATCGTAAAATATGAGTAGTCATTGATGATGGAACGGATGCCTAGTGAAAGGACGACTTTGGGATCGAGGCCGATGGTGGGATTCGCGTAGAACGAGTTTTTAGGCCGGTTGAGGTGATGATAAGCGAAGCCGATGTACATCGAGTTTTGGTTCCCGGGGCCGTAAGACGTGTTATAGCTGATGCCGAGGGAGCCGTCGAGATAGCGGATGTTCGGGGTATGGATGATCTCGCCGTTGGGCAGGCTGGGGTCATAGGCGGCGCCATTATACTGGCTGTTGGTCGTGACCTTGCTGAGGTCGATGGACTTTTGGACGATGCCACCCATGAATCCCAGGGAGAGATAGGATGGGTGATCATTACTTAGCGATTTATGATAGTTCAGGGCGGGCAGCAGTTCGGCGGTTTGGAGTGCGGCGGCGCCGGCCTTGTCGTAGAATACTTCCAATGCTGTGGTCAAATAGTCGCTTTGTTTACCGATGGGCCATTTGTATTCCGCGTTCAGCGATCCGGTGCGATAGGCATTGGTAAAGCTGTTCCATTGGTCGCGGAAAACCGTCTGGATGCGATAGTCGCCGGTGAAGATGCCGGCCAGCGACGGATTGCGGAGCAGCGGCGTTTCAAAGAACTGCGAGAAATGGATATCCTGGGCGCTTGCAGATACTGCGAGCAGGAACAGAAGCAGGATATGTAGAAAGCGTTTTTTCATCGTATCAGGGTAACATTTCCACTCAGGAGTACGACCTGGGCATTTTCGCAGACTACCTGCGCCATGTATACATAGGCGTCCGCCGGCGCCGGTTTGCCCGCGTAGGCGCCATCCCAGCCCAGGTTCTGTACGTTGGCAGGAAAGTCGCGCCGTTGGAAGACCATCTGGCCCCAGCGGTTGAAGATCGTGAGCGACTGGATATTGTACAGGCTGGTCCCACGTGGGAAAAAATAGTCATTGACACCGTCGCCGTTTGGCGAGAATGTATTCGGGAACCAGTAATTCTTGTCGTTACAGATCGTCTTGATCAGGATCGTGTCGCTTGCGCTGCAGCTATTGGAATCGGTGGCGGTAACAGCATAGGTCCGGGCGAAGACGATAGTGGCCACCGGGTTGGCGCAGGTGGGGCAGTCCAGG
The DNA here is from genome assembly GCA_035550615.1 of Puia sp. Taxonomy (GTDB): domain Bacteria; phylum Bacteroidota; class Bacteroidia; order Chitinophagales; family Chitinophagaceae; genus Puia. The sequence goes on along the minus strand of DASZOW010000034.1, from coordinate 2,042 downwards.
TTATCGGCGGGCGTCCAGGCGTATGAGACGACGCCCGGGCTGTAGGTAAAGGGGATGGTAACGGGGATGCCGACCGGCGTGGTGATCTCGTGCGGCCCGTGGATCAGCGGGAGAGGGTGGACGGTCACCGGGGCAGAGGTCGTATCTGTACAGCCGAAGGGGACGGATGTTCTCAGTGCGACGGTGTAAGTACCCGGCGCCATCTGGACGGTCGGGTCCTGCGTCTGCGAGGTCTGGCCGTTTCCGAAGGTCCAGTTATAGGTGATATTGTCCGTCTGAGGGGCGGTGATGCTGCCCTGGAATTGAATGAGGCCGATGCAGGTTATGTCTGGGATCAAAATAACGGGGTGTGGGGTTTGGTAGGCATGAATCGTATCCGTATAGATTTCCGTACAGCCGCTTTTCGTAGTGACCTGAAGGCTGGTTGTCCAGAGGCCGGACTGTGTATAGTCGTGGCTCGGGTCGAAGTTCCCGGTGCCAGGATTCAGCGTCTCAGCCGGCGAGCCGTCGCCGAAGCCGTATGTTTCGTTGGCCAGGCCGTCGTTGGAGATCGTGAAGTCCGTGAAGGCGATGACGCTGCTATCGCAGAATGCGTGTTTGTCGACGCTGAAGAACGGCGTGGCGCCCAGGACCGTGATGTTGTTGTTGGCACCAATGGCGACGAAACAGCCTGTAGCGTCGGTGAGGCTGATAATCGGCCGATAAATGCCGGGGGACCGGTACATGTGGAAGGGGTCCGGGTTCTGCGAGGAATCGACTGTATTATCGCCAAATGCGATGCTGAATGAAGTGTAGGATGGAAGAAGGAGGTTGAATTGCGCGGGTACCGAATCGCAGGCGCTGAGCGGGCTATAGTTAAAACCGGTGGCCGAAAAGGGATTGGTGACGAGGACACGCCTGGATGCCGAGTCGAGACAGCCGCCTGGTCCCTGGAGGAAGAGTTTCGCCGTATCGATGCCATAGTCGTTGTAAAAATGCGAAGTGCTGTCCAGCGTCGAACTAGAACCGTCCCCGAATTTCCAAAATAGCGAGTCATAAAACTGTCCGTGTGCCGCAAAGATGGCTTCCATGGGTATGCAAATGCTGGTGGTATCGTAGATATTGAATGCGGCGATGGGTTTTTGGATGACGACCGGTTTAGCGATGCTGTTCATGCAGCCATATTTGTCGGTGACGGTGAGGCTGACGTTATAGGTCTGGCCGCTGTTGATAAACGAATGAGCCGGGGAAGGAACGGCCGAGGTGGCGCCGTCGTTGAAGTTCCAGCTATAGCTGAGGTTATGGCCTTGCGACGAGTCGATGAAGGTAAACGGTACGCCGGGGCAGTAGAAGCTGTCGGGTCCGGCAAAATTGGCGAGGGGGCTGGTGATGGGGAAGCTTTGAGTATTTGTATCCGCGCAGCCGGACGCGTCGGTGACGATGAGTTTCGGCATATAGTTGCCGGTGTCTGGAAAGCTATGCGAGAATGGTCCGCCGGTGGTAGAAGTGGTGAGTGACCTATCGCTCCAGTTGATGAACCATGTCGTTATGGGACTTGGATCGGGCGTCGACTGGTCGGTGAATGTGGCCGGCTGGTTCTTACAGCCGCCACCGGCGGTGGGGAGCCCGAGAAGGGCGTGTGGGCCGGAGACCTGGATGGTGGCAGGCGGGGATGCGGGTGACTGGCATCCGTACTGGTCTGTGACGATAAGCGCCATGGAATGGGCGCCGTTGGTTGCGAAACTCGTCTGGAAGGTCGGCGAGGGGGATGGTTGGGAGGGTGTGCCGCCGTCTGTCTGCCAGGAGTAGGTGCTGACCAGGTTGGCGGGGGTGCTGGTGGAGGTGTAGGTAATGGGGGTGTTACGGCAGGCGTTACCGGATGGAGCCGACGTAAATGTGGTGGTGATGTTGCCGATGGTGATCGGGGTTATGGCAGTAAGTGTGCAGCTGCCTTGCGTGACGGTAAGGGTTACGTTGTAGGTAACGGGGGTGGAAGTGGGTAGCGGGTATTGATGGGATGCGGTTGGCCCGGTAGCCGTGTTGTCAGCAGGGCTGGCGGTGGG
>DASZOW010000033.1:0-5879 GCA_035550615.1 Puia sp. | reverse complement strand
AACCCGCGGATCCACCGAGCTATGCACAAAAGCCTCCCGGCGCGGGTCCCAGAAATCGGTAAACAGCTTACTGCGAAGCGTAGCGGCCTCATGACTATACACGCCGGCGGCCGCCGGATCATTCACCAGACCCGCGCAAAGCGCCATGGTCTCGAGACTGCGTACAAACAATAGCTGCTCGAAGCTAAGTTCGCCCTTCTTGGTGAGCCCATCGGCCCAATCGATAAAAAGCCAATCGCCGGGCAGCCCCTCGAGCCAGCCATTCTTATTCCGGCGCCCCATGATCCAGCTCATCAGGCTGGTCATCCGCGGATAGATGAGCCGTATAAAGCTGGTATCCCCGGTATACCGGTAATAATCATAGATACCCATGAACCAATAGAAACTGTAGTCCATAATCGTATTGATATGGCTCGTCACCGGGTCTTTGCCACGCAATGCCCATAACGTACGCTTCACCGTCGCTGAATCGAAGAACAGATAGTAGTTCATCAAATAGCTCTGATACGCATCCCCCGACCAGACCCACCTGTCCCGTTTGATGCCATCGATAAAGAATTCGCGGGTGTTCAGATGAAACGTATAGGCCGCCACATCCCAGATGCGGTTGATCTCCTGGTCTGAACACCGGAAGCTGCCCCGCTGCGCCAGCGGCGAATACTCATAGTACATCGACACGGAATCCAGCCTGACATCGCCGGTATACCGGATATGGACGTAACGAAAAGCCCGCGAACCATCCAGTACGGAGTCCACAGCCTTCGGTTCATCTACCTCGAGCCGGTCGAGCACTTCGCAGCTGTCGGTAGACAACGCTTCCTCCCGCGATTCTCCATAATAAAGCGCCACCTCTCCCCGTCCCCGCAGCCCGTGCAGATCGATATAGCCAAATGTTTCTTTTCCAAAATCTATAAGTATGTCTTGTGCATTCCTCTCCACCTTCACCGCGGATTGCGGTTCCCTCGCCAGCCGCCAGTGCGCAGGATCGTCGCCCGGCAAAAGCTCGGCAGGCTGCCAAACGGTACCTGATTTATCGGAGGCCTTACCCGAGGCATCGATCCATTCCTTGTCTTCGACCGTCGTCTGCCACAAAGCATCCGAGACCAGGTACCTGCCTTTTACATAGAGGACCGGCGGAGTATTCTGATTATAGACCTTGAACTCCAACGTATGACGCCCCGGACCAAGATGCAGCCGATGCGGTGTTCCGCGCAGCATCTGACCATCCAGCTTGCAATTATAACGTCCCTGGGTCCTGATCTCGATCTCGTCGGCTGCGGGCAGATCGAATTCGCGCCGGAAATCGATGAGAACATAATGCCCGTCCAGCTTCCAGAATGGCGGGAAAAAGGTGCCGCGCTCCGTCCGGCGGTTCTGCACCTGGTTACTCAGCCAGACCTCGTAGTCACCGGGATATCCGATCCACGCAGCCCGTGGGCCCGAAGCTGGTTCCTGCGCCGAAGCCGCATGCCCGTTACAAAGTATATACAGGATGATCATCACGATGGTCAGCAACACCCAAAGCAAACGCACCCTCCTGGTAGGCCGCCCCGGAATGATCGCAGGTAACGCCGGCGCCCGGCCCGCGAGCGACACGACCACCGCTCCCAAAGTAATTACAACGAAGATATAGAACGACAAAAGCAAAAAATGCGGCCACTGGGGATAGCGCGAAGCAGGAAAAACCCACAGGTAAAGAACCCCCACGCCCACGCTGAACAGTGTGCCGATCGTTAGAACGCCATTGACCGCACGCGAGGTCGCCCCCTTCCACAGCACACCCAACAAAAAAGCTACCGACATCGGCGGCGCCAGGAAACCAAGGACGCTCTGAAACACATCGAAAAGATTCAAACCTTTGATGTTGTCGATGGCAAGGGCCATAAGGACCGACACGATGGCGCCCGCCACCGTAATGAGCCTGCCGATCCTGATGATCTCGCGATTGCTGGCCTCCGGCCGGTATTTCTTGATATAGATATCCATAGTAAAGACGGTACTTACTGAATTGAGCGATGAACCGATATTTCCCACCAGGGCGGCGATCAGCACCACGATGATCAACCCGCGCATCCCCGGCGGAAAAAGCCGGGTCACCAGCGTAAGATAAGCTTCATCGGGATTTTTCAGATGCGGAAAAAGGATAAAACACAACACCCCCGGAATGATAAACAGCGGAACGTCCAGGATCTTGAGCCAGCCGATAAAATTGGCGCCGAGCTGCCCCTGTTCCAGGCTGCGTGCACCCAGCACACTCTGTACCATCGACTGCTCCGTACACCAGAACCAGACGCCCATTACGGGATAACCGAGGATGATGGCTGGCCAGGGATAGTTCTTATCATGCGCGGGCAAAAACAAATTCCAATAAGAACCCGGCGTCTTCGCAAACAACGCATGCACCCCGCCAATTTTGACAACCCCGATCCATACCAGGCACACCGACACGGCTATCAACAGCAACATCTGGAACACATTGGTATAGGCAATCGCCTTCAAACCTCCCGCCGCGGTAAAAAAAGTCGCCAGCACCACCATGCTGATCACGGAAAGCCACATCGGCAGGCCCAGCAGCTGGCGCACCAGCACCCCGCCGGCAAACAAACCAAGCGACAACCACGAGATCAGGATCGTGATCAGGGTATACCACGCCAGGATATTCCGCGTAGACTCGCCGAAACGAAGCCCCATATACTCGGGCAGCGTCGACACCCTCGCCCCGAGATAACGCGGTGCAAACACCACGGCCAGCAACAGGATGAACACGAACGCATACCAGGCGAAATTACCCGCCACGATACCGGTAGTATACCCGATGCTCGCCGACGCGATCAGCATGCTGGGACCTACATTGGTACCCCACATATTCAACCCGATACTGGCCCAGCCCAGCGAACGCTCTGCAAGAAAAAGATTCTCATTCTCGTTTTTCTTTTTGACAAAGCTCACCCAATAACCGATGCCCAGCAGGATAAGAAGATACGCCGCAACGATGATCAGATCCACCGGCTGCAGGAGGTTTCTCATAATCCATATTTTTTGAGGATGGAGTCCACGCCCACCGGCTTGCCCGTAGCGAGTGATTCTTCCATCGCCTTCAGCAGCGCAATAGTCCCGATCCCTTCCCGTACATCGGGATAGGCCGTCGTACCGCCCAGCAGACAATCGTGGAAATATTCCAGGTAGTTCTGGTATTCTCCGGCATGATGGCTTTTGCCTTCGAACCGGAAATAATGTTTGAGCTTATGCTCCCAGGTGATCAGCTTCTCCTCGCCGGTATTGGTCGTCACGGCATAGCGGAGATCCATATAATCTGCCTGGCTGCAGCCTTCCGTCGCCCGAAGGATACAACTCATCTCGCTGTCGCGGATCACGGGTTGCACCGGCCCTGTATAAGCGCCGCTGACCCGGGCCACCCGGCCATCCCTGGCCTTAAAGATAAAATGCATGGTATCCTCATGATGCAGTCCGCCCTTGCGCCCGTTTGAGCTCAGCATTCCATACCCCATGACCTCGCTGATCTCGGGCAGATACCAGCGGACCAGGTCCACGGGATGGCTCAGCCCGCCATATAACCATTTGAACGCATTTTCCAGCGACCAGCCTTTTTCGAGGAACCAGCGGTGGTCGGCATGGTAATAGGCCTCCACAGTGATCAGCTCACCGATAACGCCTTCTTCATAGTCCTTCCGCTGCCGCCGCATCGGCTCGAAAAAACGCGAGCTCTGTCCGACAAATACTTTCTTTCCCGTACTGGCCACGAGGTCCAAAATGGACTTCGCCTCGGCAAGATCATCGATAAACGGCTTGGTACAAACGACATGCTTGCCATGCGAAAGCGCAGCCTTCACATGCGCGGCATGGAACTTATCCGGCGTATAGATACCGATGACGTCGATCTCCGGATCATTGAGCAGGTCCTCATACTTCAGGGTATAATGGGGAAAATTGAATTCTTCCGCCCGGTGACGGGCGAGGGTCTCATTGAGATCACAGATCTTTTTCAATTCCCATTTGGAGCTGTTCAACGCGGCCGACATCGTGCTGCGGCCTTCGCCTAATCCTAATATTCCGAGTCGTAACATAAATTTTATAATTTTCTAATTCCAGCTGAATATTTAATACTGTCGGCAACCATCGGCCCATTATTCTCCCACGTATTTCCAGGACCATTGGAGTTGCGCATGAACTTCTCCTCCGGGCACCAGTTATCCCTGATCGTAATATAGGACGACCCCTCATCGAAATAGAAATAGAACCAATGATGCGGGTCATGCGCATAAGGCGGATGATAGATGGAATCGATCCTGTTGTCAGCGATATACGTACCCGGCTGTGCGCTTAAGGTATATATCCCCCCCACGTCGAACATATGCTTGGCATAGTGATGCACATAGTTGCCGATGATGGAATTGTTACGCATGCAGCTCACGGTCCTCGTCCATCCCCACCCCACGCAGATGCCGGAATATGACACCTCACTCACCTCGTTATGCTCGATGTGCACATCATGCACATAACCGGCGCTGATGCCTACACAACCCCAGTCTTCATTGGTACAGTCGACGACACGGTTGTCCGTGATCCATTCGTCGTGACAGACCTCCCGGCCATCGGAAGGGTCATAAGGCAGATGCGTCTCGAAGCCGGGATCGGAATACACGCCCAGCTGCAGCCCCGTGCCACCGATATCTTCAAAAAGACATCGCGTAACGGTATCGGCATGCGTGCCCCGGATCAGATCGACACCGGTAGACGCCAGATGGGTAAAACGGCATTGCCGGAAGATAAGATGATCGGCATAGCTGACCTCGATGGCAGCGGCAGGACGGCCGATCCACGCCTGGTTCTCCAACCCTTTCTTATCCGGCGTGCCGGGTATTTTCAATTTATATGCATCCAACAGATACATCCCCGCCTGCAACGGCACATGCCCCTGTTCCGCGGGACGCATCCACGTCGCATAAGAAAATTCGATCCCCCGCCATTCGATATGCTTCACCGGCCGGTCGATCGTGCCCTGCATGACCACAAGCTGTGTCAACGCCGGAACGCGGATAGCCGCCGTGCCCAGATCTTCACCCGGACGCGGCCAATAATAGATCTTTCCCTTCTGCTGATCCTCGAACCATTCGCCGGGTTGATCGAGAAATTCCATGGCATTGGCGAGATAATAGGCGGAGCTGCCGTTATGCTTATGCGCACTGTCCAGCACCGGCGCGGGCCAGGGATGCTCGAATTCGATATGGCTTTCGGGTTCGTAAAAAGTAAGCTTATACCGGTCACCCACCCGTTCGATCGTCTTGACGCGGAGAATGGCGATCGCCCACATCTGGTGAATGATCATCTCCATATGACCCGGATGCAGTGGCAGCGGCCGGGAAGCGGGAATATAAATGGCTTGTTGCTTCTTGTCGATGCTCAGGATACGCTGCATGTCGTCATCATTGTTGACATCGCGGGCCCGTACCGCCTTGACGCCATTGACCCACAACTCGCGGACCGGCATCGCCAGATCCGCCTCCCACAAATTGCCCTTCGACCGCCGCCAACCCCGCACAGGCAAACCGCCGCTAAGCACAGGCCGCTCGCCCGGCGCCGACTCGATAATAGTCGGACTGTCATCGGTCCCCGAATCCTCCGGCCGCAAAAACACCCGCTCCGACAAAAAATACTCCCCCCCTTTCAGGATGATATGCACTCCGCCGGCAACGGAAGGGTCTTTCAGCCGACGCAGCTCCCGCGCCTTCCGCAGCGCCGCGCCAAGGCTCGCCATAGGCGCCCCGGCCGTACCGGGATTGGCATCACTGCCGGATGGCGAAACCCAAATATCGGCGGCAAAACCCGCCGTGGTCACGAAGAACAGGGCAAACAAAAGA
>DASZOW010000032.1:0-2581 GCA_035550615.1 Puia sp. | reverse complement strand
CGGTGAGCATTTTGTTAAGGGAGGAATATTTCTCGTGTATGCCGGAGAAAAGGTAACGTGCCGCCGCCGAATCCTTTTGGCTCAGCCGTTTGGCCAATTTGTTCTCGGCCCTTTCCATCCTCGAGAGGTATTTCTTGGTCCGCCTGACGAGCGCCGCGTCAAGCCCCTTTTCTTTACCCGTTATCCGGTTGAAAAGTCTCCCCGGCAGATCCGCGGCCTTGTCGAGCGTCGAGTCCAGCAGCTGCGCCCGTGCGTGAGCCCGTGCGGCGGATAGGAGCAAAAAGCACCCTATCACCAATGGCAAGGTGAATTTCATAGTAAGTGGTTAGCTATGGAGAAAAAGATTCACAGAGCGGATCTGCGGGCCGCTAAAACGGAGGGGGTAAGAATTGAGGAGTGGGAAACGATTAACAGTGAAGTTCAGGTTAAAATAAATGCACTTAAACGAGATATCAAACTAGTTCGACCGCTTTTTCGGCAACGTACATGTTAATATTTATGATGCGTCCTCCGCACCGAAGGAATTCCCTCCTTTTCGCTATGCGAGGCAGTGGACGCGATACGGCGCAAACATCTCAAAAATTAGTAATTTCGCCGCATGGACCAAACAGTGGAAATTCCGGTGAGTATCCGCGGCACCGAACGCATCTTTCCCGCCCAGATAAAAGCCTGGCAATACGGCCTTCAGTTTATCGTCGATATCGACGGCACCCCGGTAACGCTGGAACGAGACGACGCCGGCGAATTCAGGGCCCTCCTCCAGGAAGGCTTTTCGGCCAAAGTCCCCGACAAAGAGATCATCACTGCAATCATCCAGGTCTTGCAGGCATTATAAGTGCCGGATCCGTTTCAGCAGAAGGCATCCGTCGAACCACCATGGCCCACCTTCAGCATGGCATCCCCATTGCAGAAACTAAGCCATGATCGTCAATTATCTACCGGAAGGCTGGGAAATCATTACGCAACGAGCGCATGGCCTGCTGGCGGCCCAGCTGGGCTACCACTGGAAGTTCGACTATCCCGGCGGCCGCTGCCTGGAAACACTGGTGGCAATCGCCGACCATGATGATACGGGCGTCGAATTCGATCCAAAACAGCTGCTCACAAAGGCCGGTGGACCGGTCCACTTTGCGATGCAAGGTTTCAAACCCGACCATTGCCGCCAACTGCTGATCGAGAGCCAGGCGAAAAGCCGGTATCTGGCGTTGCTGAATACGATGCATCTGCTGTTCCTGTATGGAAAGGAGCAGGGGGCATCCGCCAAACCTTTTCTGACGGAGCTGCGCCGATTCGCCGCCAATCTCCGGAGACAGGTCCACGTATCAAAAGCGGAAATAGAGCGGACCTACGCGCTGTTTCAATGGTGCGACGCCCTATCCCTGTTGATCTGTCAGCATTCCCTCCAGCCGGAACAGCGATGGACAGAGATCAGCAAAGGCCCTGACGGCGTCTCTTACGAAATATGCATGCTGTCGGCCGACGAATTGTCCGTCCAGCCCTGGCCCTTCAGAGAGCCTAAGTTCATGGTGTCGGTAGAAGCCCGAACTCTGGCCCGCCTGCGGTATCGCAGTTCCGCCGCTTTTCTTCGCGCCCTCGAAAAAGCTCCATTCAAAGAATTTCGGTATTGGTTGTCAAAAGGCTGAGCATAGTATGCATCGGCCGAATGCCAAATACCCGCATTATAACCTCGTTTTATTATATTTATCCTATGGTCAAAACCAGCCTCCTGTTCGCCTGCCTACTGCTGACATGCACCGTCTGCTATAGCCAGCCGCCTGGCAACCGCCCAGCGTGGCTTCGCCGCGCGAACATCTATGAGGTGAATGTCCGCCAATACACAAAACAGGGCACGTTTGATGCCTTTGCCCCGAACCTCGACCGGCTCAAAAACATGGGTGTGGATATCCTCTGGTTCATGCCGATCAATCCCATCAGCCATAAGGACAGGAAGGGCAGCCTCGGCAGTTATTACGCCGTTTCCGACTACGACGCCGTCAATCCCGAATTCGGCACGCTGGCCGACTTCCGCCGCCTGGTAGCCTCGGCCCACAAAAAAGGCATCAAGGTGATCCTCGACTGGGCGCCCAATCATACCGGCGCCGACCATCCCTGGCTGACCCGGCATCCGGACTTCTATAAAAAGGATAGCGCGGGCAATGCGGCCGTGCCCTTCGACTGGTCAGACACGCGGCAATTAAATTATGACAACCCGGAGCTTTGCGACAGCATGATCGCGGCCATGGAGTTCTGGGTTCGCCGGGCAGATATCGACGGGTTTCGTTGCGATGTCGCCTGGAACGTTCCCGGCGCTTTCTGGAAGAAGTGTATCACGCGCCTCCGAAAGCTCAAACCGCTCTTTTTCCTTGCCGAAGGCGACAAACCCTATCTGGCCCAAAACGGTTTCGACGCACTGTATCCCTGGGATTTCTTTCATAAGATGGTCAGCGTGGCCAAAGGCGATCTGCCGGCCTACGCACTGGACAGCGTGTTGCAAGAATACAAGACCATCTATCCCAAAGGAACCCTCGAAATGTACTTTACCAGCAACCATGACGAGAACAGCTGGAACGGCGCCGACTAT
>DASZOW010000031.1:0-2634 GCA_035550615.1 Puia sp. | reverse complement strand
AACCTCCCTTCTGATACCGGCCAATTGCCGATATCCCAGTTGCTGACGTACTTATTAAAACCTGTCAATGAAAATGTATTCGCCGTACATCCTCCTCGCGGACGATGATCCCGACGATAGGGAGTCGTTGATTCATCCATTTCTTCAGCAAAACCCCGGCGTCGGGGTAATTGCCTGCGGAGATGGTCAGGAACTTCTTACTTTCCTCGAAAGCTGCCCCTCCGATGAACTACCCGTCCTGATGCTCATGGACTATAAAATGCCGTTCTGCACAGCCGCAGATATCCTCGAAAAACTAAAGGCGGAACCACGCTACGCCGGCATCCTCAAATTGGTATGGAGCACCTCCGGCCGCCCGGAATACGTCGACCGATGCGTACAACACGGCGCCAGCCAGTACTTTACCAAACCCAGCAGCATCCCGGAACTGGACAACATTGTCGACCGCATGACGCGCGAATTCCGGACCAGGCTGTCAGTGCCTACCAACCCGTGCGCGCATTAAAATAGATAAAATATAGCGTTTTATGATGGCCCGCACCTAAAACAGGACATTTTCCTTTATATTTAGCGGCCACTTTGCCATCATGAACCTAAGAACCAAAACTACCTGGCCTATCCTTGCCTGCCTGCTGGCGTCCATGACCTTATGCCGTCCCACGGCTCAGGCACAACCCATAGCGCAAACTCAGCCGGCGGCCCCGTCTCAATTTACCGCGCAAACTCAACCGCCGCGCCCGGCTCAGCGGCCCCCGCTTCCGCCAGCCACCGACAGCACCCCAGCCAAAGATTCCGCCATCAGCTTCTATCATTCCTGGCTCACCCCGGAAACCCATCTCTACCGCGGCCAGGAATATGTGGTCTATACACAACTGCTGAAGGAAGGCTACCCCTACTTCGGCGAGAACAGCCGCCGGAAAGGCGCCATCTGCTATGACGGCATCCTCTACAAAAATGTATATCTGTATTATGACCTCGTCACCAGCCAGGTCGTGATCAACGACGTCTACAACGTCTTCAAGATCGCCCTGTATAACGAACTCATCGACTCCTTCTCTATCGAAGATCATTTCTTCATCAACCTGCGCGACAGCCTCAACCCCACCGCTCCGCGCAACGGCTTCTATGAACAGCTCTACAAAGGGAAGATCCAGCTCCTTAAAAAAGAAAAAAAACAGATCCAGGAAGACCTCAGCGACGAACAAAAGGTCCAGCGATACATTGATGGCGCCGACTCCTCCTACTATCTCAAAATAGGCAACGTCTATCACCCCGTGAACAACGCAAGATCCTTATCGCACGCGCTTAAAGATCGCTCCCGGGATCTCAAAAAATTCATTCGGTCCCACAAACTGAGCATGCGCAAACAAAGAGAATTTACCCTCATAAAAGTAGCAGCCTGGTATGATAATCTCGCCCATTAACCCGATCCGGAGACATTGCCGGGCTTTCTTCCAAAACCGGGCCTTCTTCGAACAGATGCGTGATGCGTCTATGTCCCGGTATATTCTATGTCTCGCCCTGGTCGCCACACTATGGCCGCCCCCCCATTGTCTGGCGCAAAGTGAAAAAAAAGATAAAGTAACCCTGGACGTCCAAAAAACGACCATGGACACGGTCCTCCTGGAGATCGCAAATCAGATCGACTACCGCCTCTTCTACGACACCGCCGATCTCGATACCACCCGGATCACGCTGAAGGTAGACCGGCAGCCCTTTACCGAGCTGCTCACCCGCATCTTCCAGGGCACCGACCTGACTTATTCCATCGACCGTCATCACGAGGTATTCATCGTCCGTGGAGAAGCCATCGCCACCGGTCTCCCACCGGGCTTCTTCGATAGAACGGTCCCGGAAAAAGAAGCCGTCGCCACTAACGGCGCCTCCAACGACACCATCAGGGACTACCTCGAAGAAGCCGGGAAAAAACCCGTGGCCACCATCGAGAACAAACTCTTTGTCATAGGGGACAGGATCCCCGGACCGCCCCCCAGGGGGATCGCCAACCTCGTTGGCTACACCCGCGATGCAAAAACAGGCGAACCCATAGTAGGCGCTTCGATCTACATCGACAATCCCCGCATTGGAACATTCAGCGACCGCTATGGCTATTTCTCGCTTTCGCTGCCCAAAGGCCGGCATGTCCTCAACATCCAAAGCATCGGCATGCACGATACCCGCCGGCTTATCATGGTCTATGGCGACGGCAAGCTGAACATCGACCTCGTGACACAGATCATGACACTGAAAAAGGTCATCGTCAGCGCGGAAAAGGTCAGCAACGTCAAACGCACCGAGATGGGCGTGCAGAAACTGGATATAAAAACGATCAAACAGGTGCCGGTCGTCTTTGGCGAAGCCGACATCATGCGTGTCGTCACGACACTGCCCGGCGTCAAGACGGTTGGTGAATCCAGCACAGGACTAAACGTCCGCGGCGGCTCCGCCGACCAGAACCTTGTCCTATTCAACGATGCGACGATCTACAACACCGCGCATTTCTTCGGCATGTTCTCGGTATTCAACCCCGAGGTGGTTAAGGATGTCGAACTCTATAAAAGCAGCGTCCCCGCCCGCTTCGGCGGCCGCCTGTCTTCTGTATTGGACATCAGCAGCCGGGAAGGGAATAAGAAA
>DASZOW010000030.1:0-8294 GCA_035550615.1 Puia sp. | reverse complement strand
AGACTGGGCGATCATCTGCCTGTTGAGCTGTGCCTCCATGGAATTCGTGGTGGTGAGGCCGAGCTCCAGGTCGATGCCGTCTACGCCGAGGAAGAGCTTGGTGCAGAAAAAGTCGTTGAGGGTGGTTTGGGCGTAGGGGCCGGTGACGGAGGAGGAGCTTCTGCGGAGCGATCCGCCGAGCTGGATGACTTCTACGTTGGGATGTTTGATCAGCTCTATGGCTACGTTGAGGGCGGAGGTGACGACGGTGAGGCTTTCCCTGATCTGGATCTTTTTTGCCAGGGCCAGGACGGTGGTGCCGGAGGCGATGATGATGGAGTCGTTGGGTTCGATGAGCTGGGCGGCGACGGTGGCGATGTCGGCTTTCTCCAGCGACTGCAATTTTTCTTTTTCGACCACGGGCCTGTCCACCGTATAGGGGTTGGAGGCGTTGGCGCCGCCGTGGGTGCGAAAGAGCAGATTCTTTTTTTCCAGCAGCTTCAGGTCCTTGCGTATCGTCACGGAGGAGACCTTCAATTCCTTACATAGTTCCAATACACTTACCCTTCCATCCCGCTGCAGCTGATCCAGAATGAACTGGTGCCTGTCTGTTACCATTTGTGTCTTAAGTTAGGATAAAGATAAGATTTCGATTACTTTCAGAAAATAGATTTTTTTATTTCGAAATGGTTTCTTTAGTTTTGATTTCGAAAGATTAGGAAATATTTCGAAACTAATGAACCAAGATAACTGTTTTGACCGTGCCAGCCAGCTTAGCCAGCTTCACCAGGTAGAAGAATGGGATATGATCGTCATCGGGGGAGGCGCCACGGGGCTGGGAATCGCTGTAGATGCGGCGAGTAGGGGATTCCGGGTCTTGTTGCTGGAACAGTCCGATTTTGCCAAGGGGACTTCCAGCCGGAGCACCAAATTGGTTCATGGGGGGGTCAGGTATCTGGCGCAGGGGCAGATCGGGCTGGTGTATACGGCTTTGCACGAGCGGGGCATTCTGCTCAGAAATGCCTCTCATCTAGTTAGGAAACAATCATTTATCATTCCATGTTACAGTTGGTGGGAGCTGATGAAATACCTGGTCGGGTTGAAGTGTTACCAGGCCCTTTCGGGGCGTTTCAGTTTCGGTAGGGCGGGATTTGTCAAACGAAAGGAAATGATACGCATGATGCCCGGGTTGAACGTCCAGGGACTGAAGGGCGGGGTACGGTATTATGACGGGCAGTTCGATGATGCGCGGCTGGCGATCAACCTGGCCATGACGGCAGTGGAAAAGGGTGGGACGGTGTTGAACTACTGCAAGGTGGAGAAGTTGTTGATGCGTGGAGGGAAGATAGCCGGGGTCGTGGCCCGGAATATGGAGACGGCCAAGGAATATACTTTGCGGGCGAAGGTCGTCGTGAATGCCACGGGCGTTTTTGTCGATGATATCCTGAAGATGGATGATCCCGGGGCCCGACCGATGGTGCGGCCCAGCCAGGGTGTGCACCTGATGCTCGATAAATCTTTTTTGAATGGCGGCAATGCGTTGATGATCCCCAAGACATCGGATGGGCGGGTATTGTTTGCGGTACCCTGGCATGAGCATCTGCTGGTGGGGACTACCGATACGCTGATGGACCAGCATTTGCTGGAGCCGCGGGCCCTGGAGGAGGAGATCGGCTTTATATTGGGCACGATGGACAAATATCTAACGGCGCCGCCCAAGCGCACCGATGTGCTGAGCGTTTTTGCCGGGCTGCGGCCGCTGGCGGCGCCCAAGGAAGACGGGTATGCCACCAAGGAGATCTCGCGTGATCATAAGCTATTCATAAATCCCAGCGGCCTGGTGACCATTACGGGAGGCAAGTGGACGACCTACCGGAAGATGGCCGAGGAAGTAGTCGACAAGGTCATCGAAGTCGGTGGATTGCACCAGGTGACTTGCGGGACACGGGATCTGAAGATACATGGGTCCGATGCGGCGCCGGAGGGTGCGAGCATAGCGGGGAAGGGCATCGCGGTTCAGAAACCGGACGAGCATCTGGCCGTGTATGGGACGGATGGAGCGGCCATCAGTGCATTGACGGAGAAGGAACCGGCGTTTGCCGGAAGGCTGGTCGACTGGCTGCCGTATACCGAGGCGGAAGTTATCTGGGCGGTCCGGCGGGAGATGGCGCGAACGGTGGAGGATGTGCTGGCCAGGCGGCTGCGGATCCTGTTCCTGGATGCGCGGGCTGCTTTGCAGGCGGCGCCGAGGGTGGCGGAGCTTGTGGCCCGGGAGCTGGGTTATGACGATCACTGGAAAAAAGAACAACTGATCCATTTCAATAGACTGGCGAATGGCTATTTGCCGACGCCGGTGAAAAATTAAGATTGCATGCCTGAATTCATTTTGTCGCTCGACCAGGGAACGACGAGTTCCCGCGCCATCGTATTCGACCGCAACGGCAGCCCGATGGCCATTGCCCAGAAAGAATTTTCCCAACTATTCCCACAGCCGGGATGGGTCGAGCACGATCCCATGGAGATATGGTCGTCGCAACTGGGAGTCGCCCTGGAAGCGGTGGCAAAGGCCGGTTTGACGCCGGGGGATATCGCCGCGATCGGGATCACCAATCAGCGGGAGACGACAATTTTGTGGAACAGAGAGACCGGCCGGCCGATATACAATGCCATCGTCTGGCAGGACAGGCGTACATCGGACTATTGCAATGAATTGAAGGCGGCGGGCCGGGGAGAGCTGATACGCGAGCGGACGGGGCTGGTGATCGACGCTTATTTCTCCGCGACCAAGATCCGGTGGATACTGGATCATGTGCCCGGCGCCCGGGAGCTGGCGAAGGAAGGCAAGCTGGCGTTCGGGACGGTGGATGCCTGGCTGCTGTGGAACCTGACGGAGGGCCGGGTCCATGCCACGGATGTGACGAATGCCAGCAGAACGATGTTGTTCAATATCCACACGATGCAATGGGATGAGGAGTTGCTGCGGCTTTTCGAGATCCCTTCAAACATATTACCGAAGGTTTGTTCTTCCAGCGAGGTATTTGGCCATACTGCCGAGCATGTATGGGCGGCCAGGACGCCGATCGCCGGTATAGCGGGTGACCAGCAGTCGGCATTGTTCGGTCAGCTGTGTACGGAAAAGGGCATGGTCAAGAATACATACGGAACGGGTTGTTTTCTGCTGATGAATATCGGCGGGAAACCGATACTAAGCAGGAATAACCTGGTGACGACGGTGGCCTGGAAGATCAATGGACAGGTGCAGTATGCATTGGAGGGGAGCATTTTTATCGGCGGCGCCGTGGTACAGTGGCTGCGGGATGGACTGGGGATCATTGCTTCTTCCGGCGAGGTAGAGCAGATGGCGTCGAGCGTGCCGGACAACGGCGGAGTGTATATGGTGCCTGCTTTCACCGGGCTCGGGGCTCCGCACTGGCAGCAGCAGGCGAGGGGGATGATCACCGGGATCACGCGCGGGACGACGGCGGCGCATATCAGCAGGGCGGCGTTGGAGAGCATCGCCTTTCAGACCCTCGAAGTCGTGCGGGCCATGGAGGCCGATGCGGGGGCGGCGCTTCGCGAGCTGCGGGTGGATGGAGGAGCCGTGGTGAACGATCTGCTGATGCAATTCCAGGCCGACATCATCGGTGTCAAGGTCGTGCGACCCGCGTTGACGGAGACGACGGCGATGGGCGCCGCTTACCTGGCGGGGCTGGCGGTAGGTTTTTGGAAGGACGTGGAAGACATCCGGCGTCTTTGGAAGGTGGGCAGGTGTTTCGAACCTGACGGCAATGGGAGCGCCGAACAACTTATTTCCGGATGGAACAGGGCCGTGACGGCATGCAAGACTTGTTACTAACCTTACAACTGAAGCATATATGACCGAATTTTCTGCAGAGCTGGTCGGCACTTTCCTGCTGATCTTACTGGGTACCGGTGTCGTGGCCAATACGATCCTCAAGGGTACCAAGGGCAATAACGGGGGATGGATCGTGATCACCACCGGCTGGGCGCTGGCCGTTTTTGCCGGGGTGGTGGTTGCCGCGCCGTATAGCGGAGCCCATCTGAACCCGGCCGTGACGCTGGCGTTGGCGATCGCGGGGAAGTTCGCCTGGAGCAAGGTGGGCAGCTTTATCCTGGCGCAGTGTATCGGCGCGATGCTGGGAGCTTTTGTCACCTGGCTCGTGTATAAAGACCACTTCGACGCCACGGACGACGCGGGTTTACAACTGGCGGTATTCAGCACGTCGCCGGCTATCCGGAACATCGTTTTCAACCTGCTGAGCGAGATCGTCGGAACCTTTGTGCTGGTATTTGTCATTTTCTATTTCACCGATCCGCAGATCGCGGAACATAAGACGCCTATCGGCATGGGATCGCTGGGAGCGTTGCCCGTGACGCTGCTGGTGTGGGCTATCGGGCTTAGCCTGGGCGGCACCACGGGATATGCCATCAACCCGGCGAGAGACTTCGGTCCCCGTATTATCCATACCCTGATGCCTATGCGAAATAAAGGCGGAAGCGGGTGGGGATATGCCTGGGTGCCCATTGCCGGGCCGCTCATCGGCGGGGCCATCGCCGCCGTGTTATTTCTGTGGTTAAAAATATAAAGCAAGACATTATGAAAAACAATATTCAACGTTTGGCTATAGCCGGTTTGGCCCTTTTCGCCTTGGGGGGATGCAAGACGTCATCGAAGGTTTCCCGGGCTTCCGGCGGGTATCCTGCATTTTTCAAGGTAGGGCACCGGGGAACGAGGGGATTGATGCCGGAGAATACCATCCCCGCAATGGAGAAGGGGATCGCCGTCGGGGCCAATACGGTGGAGCTGGATGTGCATGTATCCAGGGACGGGCAGGTGCTGGTGTATCATGACGAGTCGTTCAATCCGGATTATACGAGCATGCCGGATGGAAGCGATATTCCGAAAGAACAGCGCAAGAAGTATACTTTTTACCAGATGGATTACCCGGAGATCAGGAAGTTCATCATCGGCAGGAAGGACTACCCGGCATTTCCGCAGCAGCAACGGATGGATTGTTATACGCCTCTGCTGGGCGAGATGATCGACTCGGTGGATGCGTACGCGAAGGCGCATGGGATGGCTGCGCCATACTGGCTGGTGGAGATCAAGTCCAAAGAAAAGACGGATGGTTTCGAGCAGCCGGCGCCGGAGGTGTTTATAAAATTGCTGTTGCCCGTGCTGGATGCCAGGCACCTGGGCAGCCGGCTGATCGTACAGAGTTTCGACATGCGGCCATTGCAGGTGATCCACCGGCAGCGTCCGGAGATCGCGCTCGGATTTCTTACGGATGATAAGAACAAGACGTTCGACGACAACATCCGCGAGCTGGGTTTTGTTCCCGCTTTTTACAATCCCAATTACCACCTGGTGACGACAACGCTGGTGAAGCAATGTCACGACAAGGCCATCCGCATCCTGCCGTGGACGGTGGAGACGCCGGATGTCATCGGCCAGATGAAGGGGCTGGGTGTCGACGGGATCATCACGGACTATCCCAACCTGCTACAATAATTTGTTTCTACTCCTAACATTAATAATTAACCGCTAACAAACTTGCATTATGAAAATTGCCATGTTGTTGCTATTTGCTGCTTTTTATCTGCCTATACAGGCACAGCAAATAAACGTTACCGGAAAATTGCTTTCCGGAAAAGATCAAACCCCGCTGGCGGGCGTGAGCATCCGGGCATCGGCCTCGAGGGGCACGGTGTCCCTGAATGACGGAAGCTTTGCCTTGCAGGCGGCTATCGGCGCCACACTCCATCTGACCATGGAAGGGTATTTGCCGAAAGATGTCAAAGTTACCAAGGCGAGCATGGGCGTTATCGAGATGGACCCCAGCCAGCGGTCGCTGGACTCTGTGGTAGTCGTAGGCTACGGCACGCAGAAGAAGGTCAATCTTACCGGCGCCATCTCCACGGTGAACATGGAGGAGAAGCAAGGGCAGCCCATTACCAATGTGAGCAATGCCCTGCACGGCGTACCGGGACTTTTTGTGAACCTGGGCAACAGCCAGCCGGGTGTGGACCGGAGCACGATCCGGATACGGGGTATTGGGACATTGAACAACAATGATCCGCTGGTGCTGGTGGACGGGATCGAATATTCCATGGACGAGCTGAACCCGGACGACATCGCGTCGATATCGGTGCTCAAGGATGCTTCGGCGGCCATCTATGGTTCGAGGGCTGCCAACGGGGTGATCCTGGTGACCACCAAGAAGGGGCAGGGTACGCCCAAGGTGAATTACAGCTATTATTACGGCCAGCAGAAGACGACGTTTATGCCGGATGCCATCTGGGACCCCATAGCTTACATGAAGCTCAAGGACCAGGCGGAGCTGAACGAGGGCAAGACGGCGGTGGATTATTCCGATGCCGACATCGCCGAGTACCAGAACGGGATGAAGACCGACCCGTATACGTATCCGGCCAATAACTGGTTCGATATCGCGCTGAATAACGGAACGATACAGAAGCACGATCTGAGCGTCGGCGGAAGCACGGATAAGTACCAATACCGGCTGTCGCTGGGCTACCTGGACAGGAACGGCGTCATGATCGGGCCGAACAATCATGAGAACAAATATTCCATCGGGCTGAATACGTCCGTGAATGTTACCAAACGGCTGAAGGTGGGGCTTAACCTGGATGGGTATTACCGGCAGTATACGCAACCTTTTTACAACTCCTTTTGGCAGTATCTGACGCGGACGCTGCCGATCCTGACCGATACGCTCAAGGATGGCCGTTATGGCAACTCCTGGCTGCGTACCCCTGGCCGGAACAACTGGGAGAATCCGCGGATGATCGCTTATACCGGGTATGCCAAGAAGCTGGTTCAGCGTTTCCTGGCGTCGACCTTCCTGGATTACAAGCTGCCCTGGGACATTACTTATCATGCGCAGTTCGGCGTAGATAAATATGACGGGTTGCTGGATGAATTCACGCCGCAGGTGCAGACCTTCAATCCGAAGACGCTGGCTGCCACGAACTGGAACAGCCCGGCCACGGCGCCGCGGGCGAGCGAGACGGACTATAACAATCTTTCCATCCACTACTACAATACGTTGAACTGGCTGCATACGTTTGGCGACAGTCATCATGCCGCGGTGATGCTGGGATCGAGCTATGACAATTTCGGGACGAGCCAGTTTGCGGGAGCGATGACGGGTTACCTGGATGCTACGCTGACGGCGCTGGATGCGGGTACGATCCGGTATGCCACGTCGGGTAATTCCACGACGGATGTGCTGGAATCGTATTTCGGGCGGTTGAATTATGACTATGACGGCCGCTATCTGCTGGAGGCTACTTTCCGGTACGACGGGTCTTCGCGGTTTGCCGAAGGGCATCGCTGGGGTTTCTTTCCGTCGGTTTCCGCCGGCTGGAGGATCGACAAGGAGAAATTCTTTGCTAAGAACGATCTGTTCCAGCTGTTGAAGCTGAGGGCATCCATAGGACAATTAGGGAACCAGGCGGTGCCGCTGTACAGCTATGAGAATTCTATTGTTCTCGGACAGAACTATGCGCTCGGCGGCGTATTGCAGTCCGGCGCTGCGGCTACCACGTACAGCGATCCGAATATCTCGTGGGAGACGACCACTACTTACAATGTAGGCCTGGATGCGGAGTTGCTGAAGAGCCTCAGCGTCACGGTGGATGCTTATAAGAAGCGGACGACGGGCATTCTCCGGACGGTAAACATCCCGTCCCAGGTAGGCGGTCTCAAGGGTCCGCAGGAGAATATCGGGACGATGGATAATACGGGTATCGAGCTGTCGGTGCGGTATAAGAATCGTATCGGCCAGGTCGGCTACGGCGTTTTTGGAACCCTCAGCTATAACAAGAACAAGGTGGTGGATATCGACGGACAGATCCTGGACAATTCCAATTCCAGCATTTCGACCATTACGGAGGCGGGCCATCCGATCGACGCGTTCTATCTGCTGCATGCCACCGGCATTTTCCAGAGCGATGCGGAGGTGCAGCAAAGCCCGTATCAGAGCGCGGCCACCCGTGCGGGATATCTCAAGTTCGAAGATGTGAACAAGGATGGCATCATCAACGGGGATGACCGGAAGATCGTCAATACCTCCACGGTGATACCCAAGTACAGTTATGGATTCGGGTTGGACCTGGATTACAAGGGATTCACCTTGAACGCCGTCTTCCAGGGTGTTGCCGGCATCAAGGTCTATCCGACGGCCAATATGGCCTTCCCCTTTAACAATGGCGCCAATGCAACGAAGGAGTGGCTTACGGATGCCTGGACGCCTACGCATACCAATGCG
>DASZOW010000029.1:0-4642 GCA_035550615.1 Puia sp. | reverse complement strand
GGTATACCGATTTCAGACGGAACAAAACCGGTAGATTGAAAAACTAAATAGTTATGACCAGTCTAAGAGACATATTCGAAAACCACCAGGGTAGGCTTATTCATAAGTTCAGCCATTATTTTGACATCTATGAGCGATATTTCTCGAAATACAGAGGCACCGATGTCGTCATTCTGGAAATAGGAATTTCTCATGGTGGATCCTTGCAAATGTGGCGAAAGTATTTCGGTGAGCAGGCAAGGATCTATGCCGTGGACATCAACCCGGATTGTAAGAAGCTCGAAGAGACGAATGTGAAGATATTTATCGGTTCTCAGGAAGACAGGAACTTCCTGGAGAAACTGGCCGGCGAAATCCCGACTCCCGATATCATCATCGATGACGGGGGCCATACCATGCGCCAGCAGATTACCACCTTCGAGGTCTTATACCCATATCTCAAAAGTAACGGTATTTATTTGTGCGAAGACACTTGCACTTCCTATTGGTACGAGTACGGCGGCCGCCGCGGTAAGAAGGATACATTCGTGGAATATTCGAAGCGATTGGTCGACTATCTTTATGCTTGGCATTTTAAAAGCAAAAAAGTTCACATCAACGAGTTCACCACGAGTACCAACTCCATCCACTTTTACGACAGCATGGTCATATTCGAGAAGATGCCGAGGACAGCGCCCAAGGATATGCAACAGGGACAAAAGACGGTTGATCACAACGAGGATCCGCAGGCTTACCGGAAGACACTGTTCCATAAGATAATTAAAAAGATCGACAGTTTACGATCCTGATAAACTTTGAGCCTTGACAAAACCTATCGGAAAGTATAGCGTCATTCTACCTGTTCGCAACGGCGGAGCATACGCCAAAGAATGCATCGGAAGTATTCTTGCTCAAACCTATGGCGATCTGACGCTGCACGTACTGGACAACTGCAGTACGGACGGCACGCTGGAATGGGTACGCTCGCTGACCGATCCCCGGGTGACAATCCATCCGGCGGAAAGAGCGCTCACCATCGAAGAAAACTGGGGACGTATCGTAACCATACCCAAAGGCGAGTTTGTCACACTTATCGGGCATGACGATATCCTCGATCCGCATTATCTCGAGACCATGGAGAGGCTGATCCGAAAGCACCCGGGCGCCAGCCTTTATCAGACTCATTTCCGGTATATCGATCCCGACGGCGCCACAATTCGCAAATGCAAACCGATGGACGAACGGCAATCCCCGGAAGAATTCCTTTCATTTTTCCTGGCAGGCATCATCGACAACATGGGCACCGGCTATATGATGCGATCATCCGATTATGACGAAATTGGCGGCATGCCTGCTTACCCCAATCTTCTTTTTGCCGACTTCGAGTTGTGGACACAGGTCACACTCAAAGGGTACAAGGCTACCGCGTTCGAGGAATGTTTTGCCTTTCGTCTCCATCAGAGCATGACAACCCGGTCTTCGGATCTGAAGTATCAACAGGCCTTCGAGCGTTTCGTCGCTTACCTTGGAACGCTGCAAAAGGCGCAGCCATCGATGCGACCGGTAATCGGGCGATATGGTCTGCTTTTTCTGATGACCTATTGCAAAGGGCTGGCACACAGGTTGTTGCGAACAAGCCTGAAACAGCGGAATGGGTACACCGTCCATGCTTGCGTAACCCAATGCCGGCTTTACGCGGATCAACTGGTGCCGGACAACGATTTCGATCCATACAGGATGTTCAGCATGCGGCTTGCCCGTAAGATCGACAAATATCGGTTGACCAGGGCGCTATTCCTCGTATTTAAAAAAATGTACTCAAAGCCAATCTATACATAACCGCGGCTGTCGGCTCGAAAACGAAGTGACTTATGGAACTGTCGATCATTATCGTCAATTACAGGACTGCCGGTCTGATCCTTGACTGTCTGGAAACAGTATATACCCAAAGTAGTGACCTGGAATTCGAGGTATTCGTCGTTGATAATGATTCCGGAGACGACAGTCGCGAGCGTATCCTCAATAAATATCCGCAGATCCGGTGGATCCAGATGGGCTACAATTCCGGTTTCGCACGTGCCAACAACGCAGCTATCCGCCTGGCAGCAGGAGAAGCCATACTACTGCTAAACCCCGATACCCTGATCGAGGACAATGCCATCACTGCCTGCTACCGCCTGTTCAAATCGTCCCCTTATGTAGCATGCGGCGTTCAATTGCTAAACGAAGATAAGACCCCCCAGATCACAGGCAGCTACTTCATGAGAGGCGGCCTCAATTACCTGCTTCCCTTGCCCTTTTTGGGAAACTGGATCAAAGCAGTCGCCAATACCTTCAAAGTGGCCCGCCCCAGCATACCTGAAGCTACAGGACTTGTGGAGGTCCACTGGATCAATGGCGCTTTTCTCATGGTCAGGCGAACCGCCTGGGAAAAAGCGGGGCTGATGGATGAAGACTTTTTCCTTTATGCAGAAGAGATAGAGTGGTGCAGCAGACTGCATAAGGAGGGACCGATAGCCGTTTACGGACACCTGCATATCATTCACCTGCAAGGAGCATCCGCCAACATGGCCTTCGGCTCGGAAGGCAGCGGCTATTACAATCTTTTTGATACCAAAGGCTTACAGATCATGCTTTCCAATTTTGTCCGCATCCGGAAGCAATTGGGCATCAGCTGGTTTCTGTTCCATTTTTTGGTATACCTGGCTGAAATGCCCATTTTCCTTGTAGGCATCGTTTTCTCCAGGCGGTTTTCGCTGGCCCAATTCCATGGGTATTGCAGCAATATGATGCGTCTGACCCGGTTGATCCCAACCATCATTCGGAATAAACCCTATCTTTACAAGGTCATATGAAGATCGCTTTAGGGGTCGTTGTTTGCCTTTTTTTTCTTTCCTCCGTCTATTCACAGGAATACAGTTACACTCACTACGATATTTCCGACGGGTTGGCGGGTTCGACAGTCTATTGCATCACCCAGGACAAAGATGGATTTATCTGGGTGGGGACCGAAACAGGGGTCAGCCGCTTCGACGGGACCCATTTCAGAACTTATACCGTCGCGGATGGATTGCCGGACGTGGAGATCCTGGAAATGTACTGCGATTCCCGGGGAAGGGTTTGGATGGCATCATTTCGGCGGTCCGTCTGTTATTATTATAAAGGGAAAATTTATAATCAACAGAATGATTCCGTTTTGAGCAGGCTACGCTTTTCCGAAGGAATTGACAGATTTGCGGAAGATAGCGCCGGAGATATCCTCATGATGGAGAAGACTCGGTTGCATGTCCTCTACCCCAATGGGAGCATTCAGGAGATCGACTCTATTAATGGTCGGCCCGTGGGTAGCTTCGGCGCCGTTGCCCGGGCAGCAAACGGTCAGTTTCTCGTAGAAGCGGATAGCGGCATTTTTCGTATTTCAAATAAGAGCATGACAAGGGTGAGCCCGGTCCGGATCCAAAATTCCTGGTGCAATTATATCGCTATGAATGCCGCGGGAATGATCTGGCGGCTGGATAGCAGTCACGTCGCCATCCGGTCGCTGGGAATGGACAAAGCGGTTATCATGCCATTCGAGCGACAGCATTACCAGCATAACAGCTTTGACCTGTTGGACGACAGCCTCTTCTATTTCAATGAATTCCTGGGGGTCCGGGAATATAACCTCCATACCGGAGCTATTCGACAATTCCTTCCCGGTCGGCAGGTTTCACATACCTTTCGCGATGCTGCAGGCAACATCTGGTTTACCACATTGGATCAAGGGATTTTCAGGCTCAATTCGGATGAATTTCGTACGATACCTCTGCAGGAATTAAATGGCCGGCTATCTAATGTAAGTTGCATAGCCGCACTCGGCAACCACCTTTTTGTAGGTGGAGACAACAATTGCTATTTCGTTTTTGGTCTTCCTTATCCGGATCACTACCGGATGAAGTCGCTTACCATGAGTTCCAAAAACCTGATCGTTGGATTTGGACAGATGCCCGATAGTCATAGTTACATCGCCACCGGCCAGCGCATTATGGAATATAATCATGGCAAGGAACTCGCACATTTGGCGCCCGTCGGTTTGAAATCGGTATTTCGGATAAATAAGGATACCTTGTTGTTGGCTGCTCACTGGGGAGCCGCGCTTATGGACCTGCGGACGTTCCGGATCACGGATACCGTTTGGCGGGACCGGGTCACTACCGTTTACTACCGGAAGGACACCGCTTTCATCGGAACTCTTACCGGCCTTTTCGCCATTGCCGCCGATAGATCGGTAACGTTCATGGGCAAAAACATCCCATTTTTGCAAAAACGCATTTCTGCCCTTACCGAATCGGCAAACGGAACGCTATGGATTGCCAGCTATGACGCTGGCGTCATAGGATACCGCAATGGCCGGCTCATAGCCAACATCAATAAGGCAAGCGGGCTTACAAGCGATATTTGTCGGACTATGCTGGTGCAGAACAATAACCTTTGGATCGGCACGGACAAAGGGCTGAATAAAATAGACCTTGACAAACCGGATCATCCGGTGATAAGATACACGCATAACGACGGACTCGGGTCCGATATGATCAACTGTGTGTATGCTGACAGTTCTGTTATCTATGTAGGTACGCCGGCGGGCCTCAGCTATTTCAATGATGCCAAGGTCAACGAAACGGAG
>DASZOW010000028.1:0-7520 GCA_035550615.1 Puia sp. | reverse complement strand
GTATTCGCATCGTTAAGCGCCACATGATCGGAATAGGTATACGTGACGTTCGCATACAGCCCCACACCCAGCAATGCATCCAACCCCGCGACCATCAGCTGTGGCGGCACGCTCGGCAGGCGGTGACCGGAGAAATCGGATGTGTCCTGGGTGAAATTGCTGTAGTGGAAGTCATGCCAGGTATCGCTCACAAACATGCGAAGACCGCGGACAACCCCAGTGGGCTCGTCGATGAGCTGGTAGGATACAAAGGTTTCCAGCCCATGCTGGTTCGTGCCGCCGGCATTGATCGAATAGCTAACCCCGAACGAGTCGATCCGCTGCACGATCGCATTGCGGATGCGGAAAAAGAAAGCATCCACATCATAGAACAATTTTCCGTGCAGCAGGCTGCCGCGTGTCCCCAGCTCGTAGTCGATGCCGTTCTCGGGTTGAAGCTGGGGGCCTACCATGCCATTGCTTTTTTCCAGTTCCTGTACGGTAGGCGTAGAGAAGCCGCGGGAGGCGCTTGCATAGAGCGAGACATCGGGAGTGATCTTTTTCAGCACGGCGAGCCGTGGCGCCAGCTTATTGTCGAACCGGATGTCATCCGTCGCCGGCGGAATTACCGATACGCGGGCGATGTTCAGCGCATTTACATTATAGCTGGCGCCGGCGGTGACCGTCCAGCCGTGGTCGAGTTTCAGGTCCGCCTGCGCAAAGGTCATATAGGTCCAGTTGTTCAGCCGGTCGTCCGTCTGCAGGATGCTCTGGACGCCCGCGAGATTGGCGAAGTCGCGGGTCTCGAAAAAGCCCTTCTGCGCTTCCGCCCCCGCGTTGAGCTGCAGGCCGGCGAAGCCGAGATCGCTTTTGTATTCGAAGACCGTCCTGCCGCCGAAATGCGGTTCCTGGCGGTATTCATAGACCCGGATGCCGGGGTTGGCGAAATCGGTGTAGGCGCCATATACGGCCGTGGTATTCTGCCAGTGATCGTTGAAATGCCAGGTGCTGCTGAAGCCGGCGGTGACATTCTTCTGAAAAATGGCGGCCTGCGCCAGCGCTGCCCCCGGCTGTGTTCCTACAGGCGGACGCGCCATCCGCGGATCCTTGTTGTATTCGGTCTGTGTCAGCCCCCCGGGCGTCTGGTAATAAAGGTCACTGTAGAGGATATACGCATGTATCGTCTGCTTATCCGAAGCCTTGACCATCGTCTCCCAGCTGCCGACATCCCGGCGCATGCGGGTTTGCCAGCGGTAGCCATCGCTGGTCTGATGCGAATAGGAGATCTTATTGCGGTGATCGGCGTCGCCCAGCCGAAGATCGAGGTTCAGGGAGTTCGTATTATAACTGCCCTCTGTATAGTCGGCGCTGACGCCTTCGACCCATACCGCCGGCATGGAACTGATGAGCACCGCGCCGCCGATGCCGGCGCCATAGAGGCTTCCGGCCGTTCCTTTGATGATCTCGAGCCGTTGAAAATTATAGAAGCCGAGTTCGTTGAGATAGGTATTGCCCCCGGGGTCGGTCAATGGGATCTCATTCCAGTAGATCTTGATATCCCGTACGCCAAAAGGAGACCTTAGAGAGCTGCCCCGGATGTTCAGGCGGTAACTGCCTGGCGACCGCTCCTCCATGCGCACGCCGGGATTCATGTTCAACGCGGGAAGAATGCTGAGATTGGCGAACCGGTTCAGTGTAGCCTTGCTGACGATGCTTACGGGAGCGCCGACATCGGCCAGCTTTCGGTTCTGCTCATAGGCTTTTACCACGACCTCGTTGAGCGGCCTGGTGTCGGACGAGTCCGTCAGAAAACCAGCTGGATGGGTTTGCTGGGCTGACGAGGATAAGACTGCTCCGACACAGAGGAGGATAAGCAGCTGGCCAATTTTTTTCATAGGCTAATTTAGAATAGAATTTATTACCTTGATCCTGCATGGGCAAAAGACAATTGAATTTATTCGATCTCAGCATGATCGTAGTCAGTCTGGTGATCGGGATGGGCATCTTTCGTACCCCTGTGGTGGCCGCGGCGCGGGCTGGGACGCCGGGCATCTTCTTTGGCGCCTGGGTGCTTGGCGGGATCATCGCATTATGTGGCGCGCTGACCTATGCGGAGATCGGCTCCCGCTATCCGGTGACCGGCGCCTATTACAAGATCTTCTCGCTGGGCTATCATCCTTCCCTGGCATTTTCCATCAATTGTATCGAGCTGGTGTCCAATGCGGGGTCGACTGCGCTGGTAGGAGTGGTGGGCGCGGAATATATCGGCGACTTTTTCTATTCGGGTCCTGTACCGGCGGCGTTTCGCGGCGGAGTCACGGCTGCCGCCGTCGGCGTGTTCTATGTCGTCAATCTCATGGGCCTCAAGATGAGCAGCCGGGTACAGAATATCCTCACGCTGATCAAGATCCTGCTTATCGTCTTGCTGCTGGCCTCGCTTTTCGGCTCGCATCCGCTTCCTGCCCCGGTACCATCCGACGCCGCGCCCCCGCCGATCCATCCGCTTGGTTTTTTCCGGGCCCTGGGCTTCGCCCTGGTGGCCGTCTCCTTTAGCTACGGCGGATACCAGCAGACCATCAACTTCGGCGGCGAGATCAAAGACGCGGGTCGCACCACCCCGCGCGGTATCGGTATCGGCATCGCCATCATCATCTCCCTCTATCTCGCCCTGAACTTCGTCTATGTCAAGGTCATCGGCTTCCATGATCTTCAGACGGCCGATTCCATCGCCGCGCAGCTCATGGGACATCTTTTCGGCCCGGCGGGCGACGCCCTTCTCCGCTGTCTGATGTTCCTGTCCGTGCTCGCTTATGTCAACGTCTCGGTGATGAGCAATCCGCGGGTCATGTTCGCCATGAGCGAAGAGCGCATACTTCCCGCCGTCTTTAAAAAGACGACACCCCGCCACGGCGTCATCATCTGGTCGCTCACCGCGTTTTCCTCCGCCATCGTTCTCACGCTGGCCTTCACGAGCGCGGTGGAGAGGATGATCGATTATACCATCTTCCTGGATAGCATCGCCTTTGTCTTTTCCGCCTCTTCGCTATTCGTCCTGCGCCGCCGCCGGATGGGCGAAGACCGCAGCATCTACCGGATGAAGGGATACCCCTTTATTCCAGCTTTCTTTATCCTCGCCTATCTCTCGATCTCGATCAGCGTCGCCGTCTCCGATCCCCAATCGGCAATATACTGTATATACATCTTTGCGATCTTTTTTGTGCTATATTTCATACTTCGGTGGATCAACAAATCAAAATGGACATCTCCTATATCATAAACGAGCTCGGGGAAGAGCGTGAGGATTACTTCAATGCCGTCGCGCCTCCTATTATCCAGACCAGCAATTTCCGCGTCGGCACCGTGGAAGGCCTGAAAGCGCTTTTCGAGGACGAACACAGCGGCTATCTGTATAGCCGCGGGCTCAACCCCACCGTCGAGATCCTCAGAAAAAAGCTGGCCGCACTCGATGGAGCAGAAGAATCCCTGGTCTTCAACAGCGGCGCCTCCGCCATCTTTTGCGGAGTCCTGGCCAATGTAAAGGCCGGCGATCACATAGTATCCGTCGAAAAACCCTATACCTGGGCGGCGCGGATGTTCGACGTCGTCCTTCCGCGTTTCGGGGTGACCACCACGTATATCGACGGCACAGCAATAGAGAACTTCGAACGGGCCATCCTTCCCAATACGGCGATGATCTACCTCGAATCACCCAACTCCTGGGACTACAAACTGCAGGACCTGAAGGCCGTGTCGGAGCTGGCGCGTGCGGAGAACATCGTCACCATGATCGATAACAGCTATTGCACGCCGCTATATCAGCGTCCCCTGGACATGGGCATCGATATCGCCATGCAGACGGCAACCAAATATATCGGCGGCCATAGCGACACCGTCGGCGGCGTGCTGTCGGGCACTGCCGCGATGATGAAAAAGATCTTCGGCAGCGAATTCCTCAACACCGGCAGCGGTATCCAGCCTTTTAATGCGTGGCTTCTCATCCGCGGACTCCGGACCATGCCGGCCCGGCTTGAGCGCATCGGCGAGACCACCCGTAAAGTAGCGGCTTATCTCAAAGGCCATCCGCGGGTGGAAAGCATCCTTTTCCCACTCGACGAAACCTTTCCCCAATATACCCTGGCGCGGCAGCAGATGCGCGGCGCCTGCGGACTGCTGAGCTTCTATGTCCATGCCGGCGCCCGGGACGAGATCGTCCGTTTTTGCGAATCGCTGAAGCACATTATGATGGCCGTAAGCTGGGGCGGACACGAATCCCTGATCCTGCCGAAATGCGCTTCCCTGACCGCCGGGCAGTTCGATCCTTCGGTTAAAGAACACCGAATGCTTCGGCTCTATACCGGCCTGGAAGACGCCGACTATCTCATCCGTGACCTGGAACAGGCCATGCTATTGGCATGGGGAAAATTGCCTTAAATTTGCGACCATGAGAATTCAAAGACCTCTACTGCTCTTGACCCTGTCCCTTCTTATCCTTGGCCCGGGCTATTCCCAGGAGAAATGGGATCTCAGGAAGTGCGTGGATTATGCAGTGGCCAATAATATCTCTGTTAAACAGGCGGACGTCCAGGCACGGCTGGCCAAGCTGACGCTTGAACAAAGTCAGTGGAACCAGGTGCCGACCCTCGGCCTCGCCTCCCAGTTCGGCGTTAAATCGGGGAATACCCAAAACCCCAATACATACGCGTTGAGCACGCAGACCTATAAACTCAACGACTGGCAGTTGCAGACCAGCGTCACGGCATTCAACTTCTTTAGCGTGCGCAGGGCCATGGAAGCAAACCGCTATGCCTGGCAGGCGGCGCTGGCTAATTCCGACAAAACCAGGAACGATATCTCTTTGAATGTCGCCAATGCCTATTTGCAGGTCCTGCTGGCTATGGAGCAGACCGAAGCCTCACACCTGCAGCTGCAACTCTCCGAAAACCAGCTGGCCCTGACGCGCAAGCAGGTGGCGGCGGGCTCGCTGCCCGAGCTCAATGCCGCAGAGCTCGAATCCCAGGTAGCCCAGGATAGCGCTACCTATATCAACAGCCAGGGGACCGTAACACAGAATGTCCTGCAGCTCAAGGCATATATGGACCTCGATGCCAGTGTCCCCTTCGAGGTATATGCACCGCCGGTAGAAGATATCCCCATCGAGAAAATAGCCGATCTGCAGCCGGACGCCGTCTATGCCCTTGCCCTCGCCAACCAGCCGCTGCAAAAAATGGATGCGTTGAACGTCTCTTCCGCCCGCAAGTTAGTCCAGGCCAACAGGGGCAGCATGTATCCTACTTTTTCCATCGTCGGCTCACTCGGCGCGAGCTGGATCAGCCCTTTCCCGGAGAACGATTTGTCTAGACCGCCGACAATCACCACCGACACCTTGTATAGCTTCCGGCAGGTGGGGGCAAACAGCGTCTTTGTCGAGGACATTCCGACCTATCAGACAAAGAACAAGCCCTATTTCTCCCAGCTGCACCAGACCTTCAACCAGTTCATCGGGCTAAGCGTCAATATACCCATCCTCAACAATGGCAACCTGCGCATCGCTTATGCCAAGTCCAAGCTGAACCTCCGCAACCAGGAACTGCAGCGCGACCAGGATAACCTGACGCTCAAAAACAACATCTATACCGCCTATACGGCTGCCATCACCGCCTTACAGAAATTCCAGGCCAACAAGATTACCGTGGCCGCTACCCAAAAGAGCTTTGAATATGCCCAAAAACGGTATAATATCGGAATGTCAAATACCATCGATCTGCTAACCAATCAGAATAATTTTTTTAATGCCCGCATCAACTTGCTATCTTCCCAATTCGATTATGTGTTCAAGATGAAGGTGCTCGAATATTACAAGGGATTAGGAATAAAACTGACCAAAGAGTAACATCACATGAAACCGATAGGTTCCATTCGACCATTTAAAATAATCATTTCCGAATGAATAAGACCTTACTGTATATCATCATAGGGCTCGTCGTATTGATCATAGGGCTTGTCCTGCTCAAGGGCGTGCTGGGCGGCGATTCCGCCATTAGGGTTTCGGCCGAAAAGGTTGCCCGCCGCAATATCACGGAGATCGTCACGGCCAGCGGTAAAGTGTATCCTGAAAAGGAGGTGAAGATCAGTCCCGACGTTTCGGGGGAAGTGGTGGAGCTGGGCGTCCAGCAGGAAGGCGATAGCGTACATAAGGGACAGATGCTGGCAAGGGTATACGCCGACATCCTGACCAACCAGCGCGACCAGGCGGCGGCGCAGGTAAACCAGCAGCAGGCATTGGTATCGAATATGCAGGATCAGCTGCCGGGACTCAAAGCCACGATGGAAATGAACAAACGCGCCCTGGATCGCGAAAAACAGCTGCTTGACGAAAAGGTGGTCTCGCTTTCCGAATATGAATCGGCCGAAGGCGCATACAAGGCGGCGCAGGCTAACTATCTGGCCGCGTTGCAGACGGTACGCGGTAATGAGGCCGGAGCCGCCAGCGCCAGGTATAACCTCGATGTCGCCGCCAAGAACCTGAGCCGTTCCACGGTGACCTCACCCATCGACGGCGTCGTGTCGCTGCTGAGCATCAAAAAAGGCGAACGCGTGGTCGGCAACTCCATGATGGCGGGTACGGAGATGATGCGCGTAGCCGATATGAGCAAGATCGAAGCCATCGTCGACGTGGGCGAGAACGATATTCCCAAAGTCCAGCTCGGCGATTCCGCTCTCATCAGCGTAGATGCCTATAATAACCGCAAGTTCCGCGGGATAGTCACGCAGATCGCCAGCAGCGTCAGCACGGCGTCCGGTACGTCTACGACGACCGTATCCACCAATGACGTCACCAACTACAAGGTACATATCCGGCTTTCTCCCGATTCCTATAAAGATCTCATCGATCCGAAACGGCCGAAAAGCTTTCCCTTCCGCCCGGGCATGAGCGCCAACGCCGATATCCAGACTCGCACCCATGTCAATGTGCTGTCTGTGCCTATCAATAGCGTAGCCGTCCGGGAAAAGAATACCGACAATGCCGTACTGGCGAATGCCGACGAAGCGAATTCCGGCAACAATGATAACAAGAATGACATTCACCAGCAGTCGACCTCTTCGGGTACCGATGATCTGGACGAAGTCGTATTCCTCGTAGCCAAAGGCGACACCGTCCGCAAGGCCAAGGTCCGGACGGATATTCAGGATATCAACTACATCGAGATCCTGGGCGGCGTCAAGGAGGGCGACGAGGTCATCACCGGCCCCTATAGCGTGGTCAGCAAAACACTCAAGAACGGTCTGCATGTAAAAGTGGTGCCCAAAGACAAGTTGTTCGAGGAAAAGAAAAATTAAATTAACAGGCATGCGTTTCGGAGTCATGGGGAGCGGTAGCTGGGCTACGGCCCTTGCCAAAATTCTTACGGATAATGGACACGCGATCAATTGGTGGATCAGGAACCAAACGAGTATCGCACATCTTCGAGCGCGGCATCACAATCCTCAATATCTGCCGAGCGTATATTTCAATACATCCCAGCTCTCGCTGAGCGCCGACG
>DASZOW010000027.1:0-9511 GCA_035550615.1 Puia sp. | reverse complement strand
GTCCGGTCCGGTGACCTGCGTGGTGAAGGTGGTAGATGGAGCGGTCGCGGTGATCTCCGCCACGGCGCTATCGAGCAGACTGATGGCCTTCACAAAGACCTGGTCCCGTGCCACGACTTGAACGGGCGTGGTCGTGCTGGTGTAGAGATCCGCTTGTTCCCATGCCATCGCCAGTTCCGCGAGCGACATGGCCTTAAAGAGATAGGCCTGGGCCATTACGCCGCTGAGCGAGCCCGCGTCGAGACCGGATACTTTGGGCGCGTTGTCGATAACACTTTCGCACATGGCCATGACGGCCTGCATGGAGGACCAATACGCCAGCACCGTAGCATTCGGCGTGGAGATGTTGGACCCGCCTTGTTCCAGCTCGATGACGTTTGTGAAGGTGGCGACCCCTTTGATCTCCCGGGCGGTGACACAGGGGGCGACCATGATATTGCTAAGCCCGGTGGTGGAATAAGATTGCCGGATACCGATGCTGAGAGCGATGATGCCCGCGCTTGTATTGAGCACCTGCTGATCCGAAGCGGCGTTGGGGTTCACCATATCCAGCTTGCAGGATGATGCCAGCATCGTGAGGGCCAGCAGATAATATATTTTGTGTTTCATTGTCGTTGTCATTTACTGGTTAAAAGGTATAGTTCAATCCAAAGCCGATGGTTCTCGGGATCGGCACCTCCACGAAATCGAAGCCGCGAACGGCGGTGCTTTGGCCGGCGGCATTCGTCTCCGGATCCCAGCCCGGGTATTTGGAGATGCAGAACAGGTTGCGGCCATATACCGAGATGCGCAGCGGCTTGTTGCCGAGGATGCCCAGCCTGAGGTTATAGGAAGCAGATAGTTCGCGCAGCTTTACATAGGAGCCGTCGTCGATCCAGTAATCGAACAGACTATAGATAGCAGCGGAGTAACCTTTGGGTACTTTGCCTTCCAGCTCGGGCATATAACCCGCGAGGCCGCCATAGATATCCCGGTCGCCGACACGGCGGGTGAAGTCGAATACCTTATTGCCGAAGGAGGCGTCCCATTGCATCCTTACAGACCAGTTCTTGCCGATCTCGAATTCGTTGGTCAGCGAGCCGGTCCATTTCGGGTTCGGGTCTCCGACCACTTTGAACAGCGGGGAGCCTGTGGGCTGGCCATTGGCATTCCGGCCCGATTTCTCCTGCTGTGGAAGGCCGGCAGGGGTCAGGAGCAGTGAGCCGTCCGGTTTTCTTGCGGCATAGGTGGTATAGAATGCACCGAGCGGATAGCCGTTGACCGCAGCGACCTCGCCAAATCCATTGGGAAAGGTCACTACGCCGCCGGGGATGTTGAATACCCTATTACGGTAAGAGTTGAAGATCGCGGTGACATCCCATTTGAAGTTGGCGGTTTGGACAGGGATACCACGTACCAGCAGCTCGACACCCTTGTTCGTCATGTTGCCGATATTCTGGTATTGGGTGGTATAGCCGGTGGATGGACGCAGGGTCACTGGCAGGAGCAGGTCCTTGACCGCCTTGTCATAATACGAGAATTCGAAGCCGAGACGGTTCTCCAGGAAGTCCGCGTCGATGCCGATCTCCTTTTCCGTCTGGCGTTCCGGTTTGACGGTAGAGTTGCCGAGCTGGTTGGGGGCGGCCAGGCCTGGCAGTCCCGGAAGAGATACCGAAGTATAGTTTGTAAACCGATCGTAAGGCCCGATAGCGGTGAGGTTGCCATTTTGCCCATAGGAGGCGCGGATCTTCAGATCAGGGATGGCGGAGGCGAGACCGGAATTCTTCCAAAAGGATTCTTCGGAAAGCAGATAGGTGCCGCTGAGCTTAGGGTAGTATTGCCAGCGGTCACTGACGCCAAAGGAGGAAGCGACGTCATTGCGGATAGCGCCGGTGACGTATAACTTGTTCTTGTAGCCGAAGGTCTCCTGTGCATAGAAACCCATGATATCGAGGGTCGATCTATTTTCGGAGGTAGTGATCGTAGCGCCGCTGGACGAGACCTGGCTGACAGGGCTCAGCTGCGTACCCGTGACGACGTCCGCATTCGACACGGCCGTCTGTACGGTGGCGCCTACCGATGTCGAAGATTCCAGCCACTCGCCGAGGTGGGCTTTATAAGCAATGTTGAGGTCGTTGTTCAGCAAGGTAGCGATCTTGTCAGACCTGCTGGAGAAACCCGTATTATACGTAGGCGTGGTATTGCCGATGGGAATATAGGCGGTTCCCAGTTCGGTGGAATTATCAAACCCGAGCGTATAGGTAATAGCGAGATTTTTCGTGGGTGTGATGTTCAGATTGATATTGCCGATAAAGCGGCTTGTCTGTTCCCGGAATTTGAATTTAGCAATGGCTTCGAGCGGGTTGGTCCGCTGAAGGCCAGCGGGGGAGAGAGTAGGATAGACCCCGGTGGTGGGATTCGGGCTGGGGTTGATATCGTTGTTGCCGAAGATAAAGCCCGTGAGAGCGCCGTATTGCGAGTTGATGCCGCCATTGGGCATTTGGTTGGCGGCGTCGAAAATATAATTGAAGCCAACCGTGGCCCGCAGCCAGCTATTCAGACGCGAGTCGATGCGGGCACGCGCCGTCCCGCGCTGGAAGTCGGTGCTTTTGACGATGCCGCCGTTGTATAGATAACCCGCGCTGACGTAATACTGCGTCGCATCCGAACCGCCCGAGATGGAGACATTGTCATCCGTGCCGGTGGCATTGGCGAATACATCTTTTTGCAGATCGTATCTCGTCACCGCTACTTTGGTAAGGTCGGCGGCATTGGTGTTGGCGAAAGCGAAGGGATAGGTATTGTAGGCCAGCTTCTTTCTTAGCGAGTTATCGCGGAAGTCGGTAGACACCGTGACGATGGGTGCGCCCGAGCGTCCTTTTTTCGTGAAGATCTGGACGACGCCGTTGCTTGCTCTTGAACCGTAGATAGCTGCGCCGGCGGCTCCTTTGATAATCTCGATATGGTCGATGTCCGCGGGGTTGATGTCAGCCAGCCTGTTCTCCGTATAGCCGCCGAGGTCGATGAGCTGGTCGGAGTTGTTATTTACAATGACTCCGTCTATGATGTACAGCGGGTCGCTCGATCCGGAGATCGTGCTGTTGCCCCGAAGCCGGACGCTGATACCGCCATCCGGGTTACCCGAGTTTTGAGAGATCTCGGCGCCGGCGACCTTACCTGCGAGCGCCTGGTCTACGGAGGTCGCCAGTCCCTGGTTAAGCGCCTTGCCGGATACGGTGGAGATCGCGTTGCCCAATTGTTTCTTGGTGACGGCCACCGTGGTGCCCGTAACCACTACTTCGCCGAGGCTCAGCGCGTTTTCCGCCAGAGTGGTGCTGAACGTTGTAGACGTGTGGTTCAGCGTCAGCGTTTTGGAGACAGCTTTATAGCCGGTATAGGAGATGGTCAGCGTGTATGCGCCGTCTTTCAGGTCTGCGTTTAACGAATAGGCGCCGGACTGGTCGGTGGTAGTAGCGTAGGTCGTGTTTTCGAGCTTCACGGTGGCGCCGGCCAATGGTTCTTTGTTGCGGGCGTCGGTGATCACGCCGCGGATGGTCTGGTGTTCTTGTGCAAGGGACGAAAGGTGTCCGATGCATAACAACGCGAGCGTCAGAAGAAGACGCCATGTAGTTGTTAGTTTTGGTGGCTGCTGCATGTTCGTTGGGTTTGATGATGAATTTGTTGAGTTGGACTTTTTCGGTTACATAGGGAAGCTGATCTTTCCCATGCTGATTTTTGGCGAGCCTGCGATGGTTTCATTGGCGAGCAGGGCGAATAGGACGGCTTCTTTGGCGTCGGGATGGATGTCGAGATCCGCCGTCGATCTGAGCTTTTTTCCAAAATGAGTTTCGAGATGCCGCAATACAAGCGGGTTGTACATGCCGCCGCCGCTGATATAGATCTCGAAATCGTTTTTGTGTTTTAAGCTTTTTGCGTCTTTTAAGGCCGATTCAATGGCGTCGATGATGGACAGGGCCGTAAAGCGGGCGAGCGTCGCCATGATATCATAGGGCGTAGCGTTTTCCGCTGGTGTCATCTCCGTAGCGGTAGCTCTTTTTTTGAGGGCTGTTCTCAAATAATCCAGGTTGAACAGCTCGGGGCCGGTGGTCTTTGGGAAGGGCGCCTTAAAAAAGGCGTGGTCTTGCAGGGCCGCCAGCAACGGTTCGTCGATCCTGCCTTTGGAGCCGATCTCCGCGTCTTTGTCGTAGTAACGACCTGGGAAGCTGGCTTGAACGAATTGGTCCATGAGCGTGTTCCCCGGACCCGCATCGGTGCTGAAACAGGTTTCGGTCTGAGCTGCCCTTGCGGGAAGCCAGGTAAAATTGGCGATGCCGCCGATGTTGAGCATAATGCGGTTCTCCGTTTTAGCCGAGAAGAGCAGGTAGTCACCGTAGACGGCCAACGGTGCGCCTTCGCCGCCGGCGGCGATATGTTTTTGCCGGAAGTCGCTGACGGTGATGATACCCGTGTTTACAGCAAGATGGTCGGCATCGCCGATCTGGAGTGTGGCATTGCCATATTCGTCGGGGGGGCGTTGGTGTTTTGGGGAATGAAAAATAGACTGGCCGTGGCTGGCGACCAGGTCGATATCCGCCGCATCCAGGTTCCATTCCGCCAGGCAGTCATTGATCAGCCTGGCATAGTAAGCGCCGATATAGGCATTCAGAAGTGTGATCCTTTCCAGGTTAGCTTCCTGCCGCGCAAAGACGGATTTCAACTGTTCTTTGAACGTTGGGGTATAGGATCTGGTAACGAACTTCAGGAGACGAATGCCCGTTTCGTGTCCGCTGCCCGTGAATTCGCAGAGGGCAATGTCGAGGCCGTCGAAAGAAGTGCCGGACATGAGGCCAATGATCCTTCGGGCCGGTTTTGCTGCGATGGCGCAGAGCTTTCGAATATTGGGGTTCATAAGTCAGTCGCGTGTTGGTTAGTTCCTGTGGACCATGGAGGCCAGGGTGCTCCAGAAGGCAGGGTCCTCCCGGCCGAGTACCCAAACAGATATGCCTCTCAGGTTGTATTTCTTCAGTAGTTCCAGTTTCAGCTTCAGCGATCGTGCGTCCTCGATAAACAGGTATTCATAGAGGCCGTCATTGTCCCATACCGCATAATTGCAACCGGCATCGGCATTCCAGACCGGCTTGGCGTTGTACTTTCCGAGCAGGTATTGCACTTCGGCATAACCTACCCCCCGGCCGTTGGGGAAACCGCCTTTTTCTGCCGTATAGTCTGTATACCAATAATCCGAGTAGCTGGGGATTCCGAGCGACAGTTTCCCCGGCGGCACGCCTTCCTGCAGCAGATAATTAATAATGCGTTCTACCCAGTGAATGCCGGCGACGGGCCCGGGGGTGGTGCGGCGGGTATGCTGGCTATAGGACATGATCGAAATAAAGTCGCCTGTTTCCGCCAGCGCTTTGAAGTTATAGCCCGCGCGCCAGTTCTCGAAAAGGAAATCGTGATAGGCGGTTGTGCCGCCGACGTTCTCTACCGCGTGGACCAGTGCCGCGGACAGCTGGAGGTCGTTCGGATGCAGGGAATCTGCAGTCTGTTTGAAAAAGGAGGTGAAATTGTCCCGGTCCGCTATATTCAAATCTTCCATATCGAATTGCCATCCCTGGAGGTGGTATTGGCGGGCGTAGAGGAGCATCATGGAGATGGCCCTTCTGCGAGCTATGGGGTCGGCAAGGAGAACGTGTAAGACGTCGCTGGTGAAGCCTTTATTGACGATCAGCGGTTCAACCTTGATCTTATTGGCTTTGGCGATCTCGAGGATGCGGTGGTCGACGGAGCCGGTGATCACGCCTTCTTTGCTGACGGCAAACGTCTGCGGACAAACGATGGAGATCTGCGCCGCATTTTTTTCAAAGCTCTCGAAAGATTCGGGCGTATCTGTCATGTAGAATAGATTTTCCTGGCTTCTTGCTTTCAGCGTGGTGACGCAGGCGATGGAAAACAGGAAAATGACGATGTGATGTCTCATGGCTGTCGGTTCTGGTAAATAATCCTACGTACTGTAATGTTAAGCAATTATGTCGAAATTCACCGCAAATTCTCGCATTTTTTTGCAAAAAGCCGCATAAATCCGCAGGATATTAACCGGCGGTTGCCGGATTTTGCTGGAAGCGAGCTATCCAGACAAGTAGATTGAGCCATAAGAGAAATCGGCTTTGGCGCCGGATCACTGATCTTTGTATTCTCAAACACAAAATATGTCAACGATTAAAAAGATAGCATTGGGTAAACATGGTCCGCTGGTCTCTAAGCTTGGATTGGGCTGTATGCGGATGTCGCCCGTTTGGGGCGCGCCGGGAAAGGACGAAGATGAAAGTGTGGCCACCATCCGCATGGCGTTGGACGGCGGCATCAATTTCCTGAATACCGGGGACTTTTATGGTAGCGGCCATAACGAGCTGCTGGTCGGCAAGGCCCTCAAAGGCAGGAGGGACGATGCCTTTATCAGTGTCAAGTTCGGCGCGCTCATCTATGGCGGTAGAGTTCAGGGGCTGGATCTGCGGCCGTCGTCGATCAGGAATTTCATCAACTATTCTTTGGTACGTTTGGGCATCGAGACCATCGATCTTTACCAGCCTTGCCGGATGGATAATGTGGTGCCGGTGGAAGAGGTGATAGGTACGATCGCCGATCTGATAAAAGAAGGAAAGGTGCGTTATCTCGGGGTTTCCGAGATCACCGCAGAGCAATTGCGGAAGGCCCATAGCGTATACCCGGTAAGCGCATTGGAAATCGGCTATTCGCTGGCCGACCGGCACCTGGAGCGCGACCTTTTCACTACCGCCAGGGAGTTGGGTGTTGCGGTGGTTGCTTTTGCCAATACGGCTGAAGGGTTGTTGACCGGGGACCTGAAGGCGCCGCTTCCGGCTGGGGACTACCGCAACAATTTCTCGCGTTTCCAGGGCGGGAACCTGGTAAAGAACCTGGAGAAGGTTGAAGTGTTAAAGACGATGGCGAAGAAAAAGGGATGTACGCCGACACAATTGGCGATTGCGTGGGTAGCCGCCCAGGGCCATGATATCATGCCGTTGGTGAGTATGAACCGGAGGTCGCGGCTACAGGAAAATGTCGAAGCCATCGGCATCGTCCTGACGGCTGAGGAGATGGATACGCTGAACAGCCATTTTGCGCCGGGGGCGATAGCCGGCGGCACGTATCTGCACAGGTAGGTGTCAGTTGCTGGGGTAATTTCTTTTATTTATTTTTATCTCTGAACCCTGTTTAGCGTGCCGGACTCCACCCGATATGATGAAAGTGCCTTGCTCCTTCAGTGTGCTGGCGGCGATGAAAATGCTTTCAAAGCATTGTTCCTGCAATGGTATCAGCTGCTGGCGGGATATTTATTCCGGATTACGGAATCCAAAGAGCTGACGGAGGACCTGGTACAAGAAGTCTTTTTAAAGGTTTGGATGGCCAGGGAAAGCCTTTCCGGGGTGCGTCATTTCAAGTCCTATTTATTGGCCGTCAGCCGGAACCATGCTTTTGATGTTATGAAGAAGCGACTGAAGGAGCAGATGCTGCGGCGGGCCTGGGAGCGGGATACGAGCATCGGCGCGGAGGCCGATGAAGATACGAATATGTACAGGGCGGCGTTGATAGAGGCGGCCATCGACAGCCTGCCACCCCGGAGAAAGGAGGTGTACCTTCTCAGCCGCCATGAACGGCTTACCTATCATGAGATCGCCGACAGGCTGGGTATTTCAAGGGAATCGGTAAAGACACATATCGAGCTGGCTACCAGCGGCATTTCCAGGTTCATCAAAGACCATCTGCTGGAAAGCCTTGCACTCATCGACATTTTTCTAAAAAAACATTGACGGCTCTTCCCCCTTTATTGCTTCGCTGACAGTCTTTGTATCCAGAGACCCAATCACCTTATTTTATTCAAAATTATTCTATGGCACCTGAGCAAAGCAGGCTTGGATATCTTTTTCAAAAGTATTTTGAGAAGACCGCGAGCCCGGACGAGAGAGCGGAACTGGCATTGCTGATGGAAGATCCTGTCAATAAGGAGAAGGTCCTGGAGCTTTTTGCACGAAGCTGGGAAGATTATACCGGCGATGGCGAGATCATTTCGTCCGCGGGGACCGAAGCCATGCTCATGCATATATTAGGGAATGGTGTCGAAGCGCAGCAGTCTCAACCGCAGATGCTGCCCGAGGCTCAGCCACAGCTTCCTTCCGTCTTCAGGATCATGAGGAACTGGCGTGTATCTGTGGCAGCGGCCGTCCTGCTTATCATTGCCGGTAGCATCTGGCTATGGAC
Source organism: Puia sp. (assembly GCA_035550615.1). Classification (GTDB taxonomy): domain Bacteria; phylum Bacteroidota; class Bacteroidia; order Chitinophagales; family Chitinophagaceae; genus Puia. The sequence continues at coordinate 1,255 of DASZOW010000027.1, read as the reverse complement.
CCGCATGGACCATACACCCGAACAAGTACGCCTGGTGGTCCATCATACACCCGATATACAGCCCGGCAGGAATGGGGCCGTCCTCACCCTCGACAACGGCCAGCAAGTCGTGCTCGATTCCCTGCACAACGGACTTGTCGCCCAGCAGGGAAACACGAGCGTGACCAAAAGGAACGGGGCACTTGTCTATAATCGTACTGCATCCAATACCACAACGGGCAACGCCGTGGCGGCTAACACCGCTGCCGCCGGGGAGCCGATCACCTATAACACCATTACTACCCCGCGCGGGCGCCAATATCCCAATCTTGTGCTGTCGGACGGAACGCGGGTGTGGCTGGATGCGGGATCATCGATCCGATTTCCCGTGGCGTTCAAAGGCGACGAGCGCAAGGTAGAGGTCACAGGACAGGTATGGTTCGACGTGGTGCATAACCCCCGGCAGCCGTTCAAGGTCATTGCCCGGGGTGTAGAGATCAACGACGTCGGAACGCAATTCAATGTCAATGCCTATGAAGACGAGGAAAAGACCAGGGTAACGTTAGTGCAAGGCGCCGTCAGGATCCGGGGCGTCTTGCTCAAACCGGGTGAACAGGCGGAGGTTGCGGCCGCCGGCAAGATACGAGTTGCCGAACACACAGATCTCGAACAGGTAATGGCCTGGAAGAACGGATATTTTTCCTTCAGGGATGCCGATATAAAGACGGTCATGCGGCAGGTGGCCCGCTGGTATGATATAGACGTGGTGTACGAAGGCACACATTATACCGAGACGTTCTCGGGAAAGATAGGCCGGGCGCTTACTTTGAAGGACCTCCTGGAAGGTTTGGCGCAAACCAGGGTTCGTTACCGGATCGAAGAAGGGAGGAGGCTGGTGATCCTGCAATAGTAAAAACAAAAACCGGGGGTGTTGCGAGCACCTCCGGCGAATGTTAGGTATATTTTTTTCAACCCAAGCACTGCAATCTAATGAAATTATTTAGAATTATGAGACTGACTTTCTGCTTATTGACGATGGTCTTTCTCCAGGTAAGCGCAAGAGGAGTAGCGCAAAAGATCACTTATTCAGGAAGGAACGTTCCCCTCACCAGCGTCTTTTCCGCTATTGAAAGACAGACCGGTTTCCTGTTCTTTTACAACGACAAAGATCTGTCCGGCGCAACCGCCGTCACGCTCCAGCTCAAAGACGCCACGCTGAAACAGGCCCTGGAAGATTGTTTCAGGGGCCAGCCCCTAAATTATGTAGAAAAGGGCA
>DASZOW010000026.1:0-7951 GCA_035550615.1 Puia sp. | reverse complement strand
GATCCGAAAAGCTCACTTCCAGCGCAGTCGGCTCCTGGGTAAGATCGGTCGGCAGGTCCTGTTTGGCCTTGTCGATAGCGTCCTTGACTTTTTGCAGGGCTACGTCCGTCTGGACATCCGTCTCGAATTCCACGACAATGGCGGAATAGTCCTGCTGTGAGGTGCTGGTGAACTTCTTTATCTTGGCGCCCGTAATGGCCTTGATCTGTTTTTCAATAGGCCGGGTCACGAGATTCTCCATGTCTTTAGGTGAATTGCCCGTATAGATGGTGGAGACATAGATCGTCGGGATCACGATATCCGGGAACTGCTCCTTGGGCAGCGTCATGAACTGGAAGATGCCGATGCCGCTGACGACAAGCATCAGCAGATAGACAGCCGTCTTATTTTTAATTGCCCAGGTGGTAGGCCGGAAGTGTTTAAATTTATCCGTATAATTTTCTAAAGCGCTCATAAGTGTGGTATCAGGTGATTAAGGTTGAGTCGTGATGAGCTGTCCGTCGTAAAGCCCCTGGAACCCATCGGTAATAAGCGGATCGCCGGGTTGCAGACCGCCGGTGATCTCGACCTTGTCTCCGTAGCTGAGCCCGATGGTCACCGTTCTTTTCCGTGCGACGGTCCTGTCTTTTTCTTTGGCTTCTACCATGACGTATTTGCCCTTTTCATCGGTTTGGAGCGTATTGACCGGGATGACCAGGACCTTGGCGGCGGTGTAATCCTGCAACCGGACAATGGCGACCTGGTTGGCGCGGATATCGTTGCTGCGAGGAAGATGGATCTCCACGGCAAAGGAGCGGTTGGCCGTATTGATCTCAGGAGAGGTATTGTACACGGTGCCGGTGATCTCCTTATTATTGAGGCCCGGAAGTACGATGTGGACCGGTGTGCCGACCTTGACCCTTTCCTGGTAGACATCGGGCACCTGGACCGTAACCTTGAGGTTATCGGTGTTGATGACCTGCAGCTGTGGATTGGCTCCCGAATTGGAAGCCGCCGAAAAGGCTTCACCCACTTTGACGTTCAGAACATTGACGGTGCCGGGGATATCGGTATAGACACTGGTCCAATCCAGCTGATCCTGGTACATCTTCACCTGGATCTCGGCCTGGTCCACCTGATTTTTGGCATTGATCAGGTCCACCTCGGTGCCGATCTTCTGGTCCCAAAGATTTTTCCGGCGCTGATAGATATCTTTAGCGTAAGCCAGCTGAGTCTGGGCGTTCGTGAGCTGTTGTTTTTGCAGCGCGTCGTCGAGCTTGAGCAGGAGCTGGCCCTTGTTGACGTGATCACCCTGTTTGACATATACTTCCAATACTACGCCGCCACTACCCTTGGGAACGATATAGGAGTAGTTGAGCGCCTCTACATTACCCTGCAGATCGATATAATGCGTAAAGGAGCCAGGAGCGACAGTGGTAAGCGCGACCAGCTTGGCCTTTTCCTTGTTTGCTGCGGAGGTGTCGATCTTGCTGATCGAATCCTGAAGCGAGACGATCTGTTTGCCCAGCTTCTCCTGCTGAGCCTGGAGCTGAGCCAGCCGGGCCTTTTTCCCCGCCAGTGAGTCGTCCTTCCCGACAGAGCTGCTTCCACAGGCTGCCAGCAGAAGGGTGGTGCTTATCATCACGGTCAATAGTTTGTTCATATACCAGTTTTTTGAGATAGTTGAATTAGGTGATCAGGGTAGTTTGCCAATGGCCTTGAGGTAATCTACTTTAGCGATGACCGCATCATATATGGCGTTGACATAATTAGTCTGGGCAGTGACCAGATCGGCCTGGGCAGTAGTGATGTCAGTGGTAGAACCAAGGCCATTCTCATATTTTTTCTTGCTTTGATCGTATACCTCCTGGGCCAGATCCATGTTCTTTCGCTGGCTTTCAAGCGTCACTACCGCGGAGGCAAAGCTGTTGCGGGCCTGCTGTACGTCATTGTCGATAGACAGCTTCAGATATTCCAGCTGGTTGTTGGTCTGCTGCTGTTGAAGTCTCGCTTTTTCCAGATTGGAAGCTTTGGCAAAACCGTCGAAAATAGGAACGTTGATCGTAAGACCTATGTTCCAGATGGTGTACCAGTCGCTTTTGCCAAAGAAATCGAATTCGGAGCGGAAGGCCTGCTTGCTCCATGAGCTGTTCAGGCTGGCGGTCGGCAGATAACTGTATTTATATCTTTTGACGTTGAACTGGTTCAAGCGGTCGGCAGCCGCGAGGGCCTGATAATCTTTCCGGTCGCTGTACTGGTAGCTGGCCTCCATCGGCACTCCATCCTTGATCTGGTCTTCGGAGATCGAATCGGTGAGCACCAGCGAGTCGCGGATGTTCATGCCAAGGAGATATTTCAACCCGATGTAGCCATTATCGATGTTGCGCTGGGTAGTGAGCTTTTGCGTCTGCAGGTTGGTGAGCTGAACCGAAGCGCGACTGACATCCAGCCCCTCTGAAAAGCCGTTCTTAAAAAGCGCCTTTGCATCATTGAGCAGTTTTTCGGCGCGGCTGATGTTGGCGTCGATCTGCTCCATCTGGGTGCGGCTGACCACCAGTTGGTAATATACCTTATAGATATTTGCCTTTATAGTCTCTTTGGTGACCTCTGCGCTGCTGTGGGCATAGTCGAGCGAAGTTCTTCTCGCCTGCAGGCCGACGAATACCTGGCCATCGAAAAGTATTTGAGAGAAATTGAATCCGCCGGAAGCGTTCCATTTGGTGCCGAATCCAGCCGTGATCAGGCCGAAGTCGGAAGGAGCGACGATAGGCTGGCCGCTGCCATTCTTGACGCCTTCCTGGGTAAGTACGCCATAGGTGGCCTGGGCAATGAAATTCGGAAAGCTTTGTACGGGGATATCCGGATAATAGGTGGTACCGAGACTGCCGCTGAGCTGAGGATAGGCTGAAGCAGTAATGTTGCGGTTCGTCTGCTCCTGGATCTTGTAATCAAGAAGAGCATTTAGGACCTGGGCATTATTTTTATCTGCAAAGTCAACGGCTTGAGCAATAGAAAAGGCATGGATCTGAGGTGCGGATCTGGCCTGCTCGCTCGACATAGGCTGCTGGGCATGGACGTCCGCCGCCGGGAGGAGCAATGCCGCAGGCAGCATACTGCATACGACGCTTTGCAGGAGGCTTCGTCCTTTTTTAAGCTTTCTGTTCATGAGATAGTTTTTTGTTGCGTTCCTTGGTGTATTGTTCGATTAGCGGTTTGCCTTTGTCCGTGCAGATGCCATGCAGAAAAAGCTTGGCCAGCTCAAAATTGACCTCCGACATCGAATACCTGCTGTGCGGGAACAGATCGGGACTAAATACGAGAAAAGCCGCTTCGATCCGGCTTTTTGCTACAATATCCTTTTGGATATCGCTGCGATACAATCCCTCCTCGATCCCGCGGCGCAGATTCTCCACCGTAGCTTCATGGAGGAATTGATACTTGAACTCCTTGATCCGCCGAAAAGCCCGGGGATGGTATTTCTCGAGATCGTACAGCACCAACGGGTTGGTATATCGCAGCAATTCATCCAGGTCCTCGACCGCCAGAAAGATCTCGTGAACCGCATTCTCGGCGTCATTCCGGAACTGGGCGCATTCCATCTCGTTCTTTTTGGTCTCCAGCTCAATAACTGCAAATACCAAATCGTCTTTATCTGTAAAGAACTGATAAATAGTCTTTTTTGAAATTCCCAGGCTGGTCGCTATCTCATCCATAGTAATGGATTTGATCCCATACCGCATGAATAGATCGGCCGCTTTGGCTAATATTCGCTCTTTGACTTCCACGGGCGCTAAACTAGGGAAACTTTTGGTGTAACCAAAGTTTCCATCGATATTTCCTGGTTATTTTACCGGTGAATGGCGGATTTTGTCGGTGGGAGAAGATTAATTTTACGGCTTAAAAGCCTCTTCATGACATTACGTCAAATCTCCCGCACGATGTTCCGGCTATTCCTGCAGGGATTGCTTATTCTGGCTCCTATCTCCATAACGATCTGGATCTTATATTCGGCATTTTTTCTGATCGATGGCATTCTTCCCAATTTGGTATACAGTGTTGCCCCCAAGCTGCTCGGCACCGATGCCTTGGGTCAGCCGAAACGCATACCCGGACTGGGTTTTATCGTATTTATCGGTATCGCGTTGATCGTCGGGTACATCTCGCCGTCGTTTATCGTCAGCAGGGTGGTGGAATTTGCCGAAAGCCTGATGGAGCGTACGCCCGGCATCAAATTCATCTATTCAGCGGTAAAGGATTTTTTCGAGGCCTTTGCCGGCAATAAACGCAAGTTCACCAAATCGGTCCTAGTGAGCATTGCCGAGCCGGATGTCTGGCAGGTCGGTTTTATCACGCAGGAAGAGCTCCGGCAATTCGATCTGCAGGAATATGTAGCCGTATATGTCCCTCAGTCGTATGCATTCGCGGGGCATCTTTATTTTGTCAGGCGGGACCGGGTGCGGATACTGACTGACATCAGTTCTGCCGATGCAATGAAGTTCGCTATTTCAGGCGGGGTGGCGGATGTAAATGAACAGGCATAGGCCCTGAGCCGTGACATGCGGCTCGTCCGAAGGACAGACATTAGCGATTTTGCCAAAAGAAAGTATCTTTGGCGCTCATTTGAAACGTATGGTTCATAACAAGGTGGTTCATAATTTTAATGCCGGTCCCAGTATTCTGCCGGGTGAAGTATTCGAACAGGCCAGCAAGGCTATTTTGGATTTTAATGGCACGGGTCTCTCGATCCTGGAGCTCGGCCATCGTACCGCTCTTTTCCAGGAGGTCATCGACGAGGCGCTTGCCACTGCCCGGGAACTGATGAGGCTGGACAGCGAGCATGAGGTTCTTTTTCTTCATGGCGGGGCATCCACCCAGTTCTTCCAGGTGCCGATGAATCTCCTGAACGAGGGTCAGACGGCTGCTTATCTGGATGGCGGGGTCTGGGGGAAAAAGGCGATCAAGGAGGCAAAGCTTTATGGCCAGGTAGAGGTCGTCGCCAGCTCCAGGGACCGCAACTATACTTATATACCGAAGAATTATACTATTCCCGCCGGAGCCGCTTATTTCCATTATACTACCAACAACACCATCGAAGGCACGCAGATGCACGCCATCCCCGAAACGACGGTTCCGCTGGTAGCGGATATGAGCAGCGATATCCTGAGCCAGGTCATGGACTTCAACCGTTTTGCCCTGATCTATGCAGGCGCGCAGAAAAATATCGGAGCCGCGGGGGTCAATATGGTGGTCGTCCGTAAGGATATACTGGGTAAGGTGAGTCGCGCCCTGCCCTCCATGATGGATTATCGCGAACATATCGCGGCGGGCTCGCTGCTGAATACGCCGCCTGTCTTTGCGATCTATGTGTGCATGCTCACCCTGCGTTGGCTGAAGGCCCAGGGCGGAGTTCCCGCCATCGAGGCCATCAACGATAAAAAAGCTTCCCTTCTCTATAATACGCTGGACAGTCTGCCCATCTTCAGGCCGACCGTGGCAAAAGAAGACCGCAGCAAGATGAACGTCGTTTTTGTCATGGACGATCCGGCATTGGAACAGGAATTCCTTGCGCTCTGCAAAGCCAATGGAATGGTAGGAGTCAAAGGTCATCGCAGCGTAGGCGGCTTCCGGGTATCGCTGTACAACGCCATGCCCCTGGAAAGCGTCCGGGTCCTGACCGAATTGATGACCGAGTTCGCACAAAAAAAATCCTAATCTAACAACACCTATATGTCTACGATTGCCCCCTTTCAGGCGCTAAGACCCGATCCGAAACTCGCATCTGCCGTGGCCTCGAAACCCTATGATGTTCTCAACAGCCACGAGGCCCGGGAGGAAGCCGCCGACAATCCCAACTCTTTTCTGCATATCACCAAATCCGAGATCGATCTGCCGCTGAATATAGACACGCATTCCCAGGAAGTCTATGATAAAGCAAAGGAGAATCTGCAGGCGTTTATAGAAAAAGGCATTCTTATCGAAGAAGACAAACCCTGTTATTACATTTACCGCTTGGTGATGAACGGAAGAGAACAGACGGGTCTGGTTTGCGGAAGTTCGGTGAATGATTACGAGAATGGGATCATTAAAAAACACGAGCTGACACGACCCGACAAAGAAGCCGACCGTATTCACCACATGACCACGATCCGCGCCCAGACAGGCAATGTCTTCCTTGCCTACAAAAACGTCAGTGCGATCGACGATGTCATCGAAAATTGGAAAAGGGATCACAAGCCGTTATATGATTTCACCGCACCGGACGGGATCGGTCACACCGTCTGGGTCGTCAACGACGATGGCGCCACGGGGACGATCACCGGGCTTTTTGCCCGCGACGTGCCTTGTACCTACATAGCAGACGGCCATCATCGCGCTGCATCGGCTGCCAAGGTCAGGAAGGCATTGGGAACCGGCGCCTCAAAGGCGTCCGACTATTTTCTCACGACGCTTTTCCCCTCCAATCAGCTTCGGATCATGGATTACAATCGACTGGTACACGATCTCAACGGGGCTTCCGTGGAAGAATTTACGGACAAGCTGCAAAAAGAATTCTTTATCGGAAAGGTAGATCATGCTTATCAGCCCAAACAGCTGCATGAGTTCGGCATGTATATAGACGGCAACTGGTATAAGCTGGTGGCCAAGGAAGGCACCTTTACCACCGACCCTATCGGCGTGCTGGATGTTACTATCCTGCAAAAAAATATCCTCGACAAATTGCTATCGATCAAGGATCCCCGGACCGACAAACGGATCGATTTCGTCGGAGGCATCCGTGGACTTGCCGAACTGGAAAGGCGGGTAGACAGCGGAGAGATGAAGGCCGCTTTCAGCCTTTATCCCGTAAGCATAGAACAGCTGTTCGATATCGCCGATAGCGGCGAGGTGATGCCGCCGAAAAGCACGTGGTTCGAGCCTAAGCTGCGGGATGGGCTGCTGACACATCTGATCTGATCACTTTTAAAGCGAGATACATGAACAGGCTTCTTCTCTTACCCATGGCACTGTTGCTTCTCCAGCTGCCGGCGCTGGCACAATCCACCGGTAGTAAAACGCCGCAGGAGACCGCCCGGTCTTTTACCCGGCAGGGTGATTACAACAATGCTATTGTCGTATTGACCGGCGCCCTCAAGAACGACCCCGCAAATCTGGAATTACTGGAGGACCTGGCTTTTAATTATTATCTCAGCAGGGATTATAGCAAGGGGGAAGCGATCGCCAAGCCGCTGGTAGACCGGCAGGATGCGGATGTCCAGGCCTATCAGCTCTTAGCCATGTTCTATAAGGCTACCGACGACCTCAAGGAATGCGAACATCTCTATAAGACAGGGCTGAAACGCTGGCCGCGCAGCGGCGTTCTGTACAGCGAGTATGGCGAGCTCGTGGGAACCAAAGAAGCTTATCTCGCGATCAAACAATGGGAAAAAGGCATCCAGGTGGATCCGAATTATCCGGGGAACTATTACAATGCCGCCAAATACTATTTCAACTATGGCGACAAGCTGTGGACATTGCTCTATGGCGAGATCTTTGTCAACCTGGAAAGCTACAGCAAGCGCACGGCGGAGATGAAGCAACTCTTATTGGAGGGTTATAAAAAGCTTTTTATCAATGTCGACGATCTCACAAAGAGCGATAATTCAAAAAGCTCCTTCGAAATGGCCTGGCTGCATGTGCTTGCGCCGTTAAATACGCTGGTCAAGGACGGAATTACCACGGAATCTCTGACGGTATTACGTACACGTTTCATTATCAACTGGTTCAACACTTATCCGGGAAATTATCCTTTTCGGCTTTTCGATTATCAGCGGCAGCTGTTGAAGGATGGCATGTTCGACGCTTATAACCAATGGATCTTCGGGGCCGCGGCAAATCTACCTGCTTTCCAGGCCTGGACAAATAGCCACAGCGATATGTACAACCGCTTTATCAATTTTCAGAAGGACAGGATCTTTAAAGTCCCGGAAGGGCA
>DASZOW010000025.1:0-2331 GCA_035550615.1 Puia sp. | reverse complement strand
GCGGGGCTGCCTTCCTTCGATTCCAACAAGGTGCACGGGTATCATTATGATCCCGACAAGGCCCGTCGATTGCTGGCCAGTGCCGGTTTTCCGGGTGGAAGGGGGATTGCGCCGATCCGGCTGCTGACGATCCCGATCTATTCCGATTTTGCCACCTTTATTGCGCGGCAGCTACAGGACGTAGGTTTGCATATCAATGTGGAGGTTGTCCAGAAGAGCCTGTTGCTGGAAGAGACGGCCCAGTCGAAGGCGTTGTTCTTCCGGGGCAGCTGGATCGCCGATTATCCCGATGCGGAGAATTACCTGAGCGTATTTTATTCGAAGAATCCCGCGCCGCCTAACTATACCCGTTATAATGATCCCGTTTTCGACCGGTTGTACGATCAGGCGTTGCAGGAGAGTAATGATTCTGTGCGTTACCGGCTTTACCAGGAGATGGACCAAAGGGTCATCGATGCGGCGCCGGTCGTGCCGCTGTGGTATGATGAGGTCGTGCATCTCGTGAACCCGCGGGTACATGGGCTCGAAGCCAATGCGCTTAACCTGCTCGAGCTGCGGCGGGTGGATATCAAGTAAAAGGTTTTGCCAATGAATACATATGTGCTTCCTTTTGAGGAGATCGATAAAGCTGCGATTTCCATTGCAGGCGGGAAAGGTGCGAACCTTGGAGAGTTGTGCAAGATCGAAGGAATAAGCGTCCCCGATGGATTTTGTGTTACGACCGCGGCGTTCAAACGAGTCATTGGGACGCCGGCCATGAGCGAATTAGTGGATCGGTTGTCGCTTTTAAAGATGGATGACCGGCATCTTATCCGGGAGATCAGCGGGGCCATCCGCGAGGAGATTCGGGCGATAGCGATACCGGCGGAGATCATTGAAGAGATCGGTGAGTATATATCCCGGCTTGGAGAACAGGCCGCATACGCCGTACGGTCCAGCGCCACGGCGGAGGATCTGCCGACGGCCTCTTTTGCAGGCCAGCAGGATACGTTTCTGAGCATTGTTGGAAAGGATGCGATCATGCAGCATGTCAGCAGGTGTTGGGCGTCGCTATTTACCGAAAGGGCGGTGATGTACCGGATGCAGAACGGGTTCGATCACCGGAAGGTGTATCTGTCCGTGGTTGTTCAGAAGATGGTCTTTCCGCGGGCGGCGGGAATTTTGTTTACCGCAGACCCCGTGACCGGCAACAGGAAGGTGTCGTCTATCGATGCCGGTTTTGGGCTTGGCGAGGCGCTGGTCTCGGGGCTGGTGAATGCCGATACCTACAAGGTGCGTGATGGCAGGATCATCGGTAAGCAGGTGCAGGCTGAGCAGGTCTTGACAGATGAGCAGATTTTGCGGTTGGAGGAAATCGGCAGAATCATCGAGGCACATTTTGGCCGTCCGCAGGACATCGAATGGTGTTTGGCGGATGACAGCTTTTATATTGTGCAGAGCCGGCCGATCACCACTTTATTTCCAATCCCCGAAGTAAATGATCAGGCGAATCATGTCTATGTATCCGTGGGGCATCAGCAGATGATGACCGATCCCCTGAAGCCGCTGGGATTGTCGTTGCGGCAACTAACGGCTGCCCGGCCCATGAATACGGCAGGAGGAAGACAATTTGTCGATGTTACGGTCAATCTAAGTTCGGCGGCTGGAAGAGAGAGCCTGTTGAAGGTAATGGGAGGCCATGATCCCCTGATGAAGGATGCGCTTGTGACGATCATCGAACGGGGTTTTATAAAGTTGGCGCCCGATGAGGGGCAGCGTCCGGCGGTGGGAGCCGCGGCACAGGGCGAGATCGATCCGGGTCTCGTCGGCGAACTGATCAGGAACAGCGAGCAAGCGATAGAAGCATTGAAACAACGTATGCAAACCGCATTGGGGCCGGCGGTATTCGAGCTGATCCTGGAAGATATTCCTCACTTCAAGAAGACCATATTCGATCCGAGAACTATGAAAGTGATCATGGCCGGTATCGATGCTTACACCTGGATCAATGAAAAAATGCAGGAGTGGCTGGGGGAAAAAAATGTCGCCGACGTCCTTTCCCAATCGGCGCCCAACAATGTTACGTCCGAAATGGGACTCGACCTATTGAATGTCGCGGACGCGATCCGGCCCTATCCCGAGGTGATCGGCTATTTGGAGCAGGTGAAGGAGGAGGACTTTTTCGATGAGCTGAGTAAGCTGAAGGGTGGGCGGGAGGCCCGGGATGCTATTCAAGGTTATCTCGACAGGTACGGGATGCGATGTGCGGGGGAGATCGATATTACGAAACCCCGGTGGAGCGAAAGACCGGCGACGCTTGTGCCGCTGCTCCTTGCGAACGTCAGAAATTTC
>DASZOW010000024.1:0-7905 GCA_035550615.1 Puia sp. | reverse complement strand
GAAGAATCACCTTTAGTATATAAAACCTGGCCATTCGTCTATTAAAGACATGTGAAAATACATTTTAACGAATTTGCTATGTCGACTTCGAATACTTTAGCGGAAAATTTATCAAAAAAATATGAAGCGGATCAACATTACTTTGTTCGTGTTAATGTTACTAGGTATCCTGTTTTCTTGCACCAAAGCTAGCATCAACTATACGCAAAACGGCAACTGGGTGGCAAGGGCCTCCTGGCCCGGCGTGCAGATGGGTTATGGGGTGGTCTTTACGATCAACGACATAGCCTATGTCGGCACAGGGATCAATCCCCTGGACCCGAATCATCGTCTGCAGGCCTTTTATAAATATTCTCCTTCCGATATCAATTATCTCAAGCCTACGGGTTATGACTCTGCTTACGGCTCCTGGACCCTGATAGCTCCTTTTGCGGGCGCTCCCCGCAGCAATGCGGTTGCCTTTGCCGTTCAGGGCATCGGCTATGTCGGTACGGGTGTCAGCAACGACGGTTATACGCCGCTGGCCGATTTCTGGGCCTACAATCCGGGCTCCAACAGCTGGTCGCAGATCGATTCTATCCATGATGGTACGCAGAGCTATCCCCGTTTCGATGCGGTGGCATGGGGTTTCGACTCCGTAGGTTATGTACTCACCGGAACCGATAATAACTATTATTTCAGCGATGTCTGGAAATACAGCCCGGCGACCGGTCATTGGATATCCAAGCCCTATCTCAAAGGCAATAAGCGTTCCGGCGCTACCGCCTGGGTGTATCAGAACAGGGGATATATCCTGGCCGGTTATACGCCCGGCAGCCAATGGGCCACGAACAACATGTGCTATGATTTTTGGGTATTCGATCCGCATAAAGCCGAGTCTGATTCGGCCAATGCCTGGACCCGGCTACGGGATATCTACAATACCAACTCTGCGACCTATGACGACGGATATGTAAATATTGTCCGCAAATACGGTGCAGGCTTCATCATTCCGGCCACTATCAACTCTTATGGCAATACCCTGGACAAAGGTTACATCACGCTGGGACAGAACGGAACAGCGCTTACCTATACGTGGGAATATGATTTCGCCACGGATCTCTGGACGGAAAAAACGCCTTACGAAGGTTCGGCCCGCAGCGGTGCGGTGGGCTTCACTCTGAAGAACAGGGGTTTTGTCGGTACCGGTCTGAGTGCGGGTAACGGTTCCGGTTTCTCCGATATCGAAGAGTTCTTCCCCAATATGATATACAACCAGTTCGACTAAGTATGGCGTTTTTGCGAAAGTGGGGTCTATCCATCCTGATGATCCTGGTGATCATCGGCACGTTCTCGTATGGGATGTATAGGCGGAACAAGTGGAAGAATGGGCATTATCTGATGGAGCTGCGGGCGATCGAGGTCCCCAATGGCTGGGGATACGATATCCTGCGGGATGGCCAGCCGTACTTCCACCAGGATATCATGCCGGGGATCCGCGGGAACCGGGTGTTCAGGACAAAAGAGGATGCGCTGGCGGTGGGCGAGTATATGTGTGACAAGATCAAGTCCGGGCAATTGCCGGTGATAACGGAGCAGCAAATGCGCGATATGCACATCTACATTCCACCCGATACCGCGAGCGCCGCCGATTCGCTCAGATATGTAGATTCCGTGAAAACAGCCATCGCTGCAAAAGCAAAAGCCAAAGACACGACAAAGAAGGCTAAATAGTTAATGACCCTTGATATTTTTAGGCCCCGCGTATTGATTGCGCGGGGTTCTTTATTTGGAGCCGCTGGAAGCGCTCCTCCGAAGGACAGACTTTAGCGCTTTGCAGGAAATACGCTATTTTTTTTGAGGCGTATTTCCTGTTATCTTTAGCCTATGAGAAGAAATATCCTTTTCGCTCTCTTGTTTGCCATAGGTATCGGAGAGCTGTCAGCGCAGACCCCTTCTGCCTCACATTTCGATCAGCATAAAGCCTTTGATCCGCTTTTTTATCCTTCCGGGGGAACCGTATACCGGAGCGCCGGCGGGGCGCCGGGCGAAAAGTACTGGACAAACAGGGTCGATTACACGATCCATTCCGTGCTGGACACGACGGTGCATTCCCTGAGCGGGGACGTGACGATCGCGTATACGAACAACAGTCCCGACGACCTGCCTTTTCTGTGGCTGCAGCTGGACCAGAATATCTACCGGGAGGACTCGCGTGGCGAGGCCGTGAACCCAGTGACCGGCGGCCGGTGGTCGAACCGGAAATTTACGGACGGCGATGTCATCCGGAAGGTCACGATCCTCGAGCCTGACGGCAAGGAGGTCAAGGCCGATTTTCTGATCTCCGATACCCGGATGCAGATCAGGCTGCCGCAGGCGTTGCGGGCTGCCGGAGGCAAGATCCGCTTCCGGATCGATTATTCTTTCTCCATTCCTGAATATGGTACGGACAGAATGGGGCGTCAGCTGTCGCATGAAGGCTGGATCTATGAACTCGCCCAATGGTATCCCCGGATGGAAGTGTATGACGACATCACCGGCTGGAACGTCCTGCCTTATCTCGGTCAGGGCGAGTTCTACCTGGATTATGGCAATATCGATTATACGATCACGGCGCCCAGCAACCTGGTGGTCGTCGGATCGGGAGAGCTGCTGAACCCTGCCGAGGTGCTGACGCCGACGCAGCTCAGCCGGCTGGCCAAGGCGAAGACGAGCGATAAAACGGTGTTCATAAAGACGGCCGATGAGGTGACTGCCGGCGCCGCGCATTTACCGAAGGCTACGCTAACGTGGCACTTCCGTTGTGATCAGACCAGGGATGTGGCCTGGGCTGCATCGAAGGCATTTGTGTGGGATGCTGCGCGGATCAATCTGCCGGGAGGCAAAAAGGCGCTGGCGCAGAGTGTTTATCCTGTCGAAGCCGGCGGCGAAAAGGCCTGGGGACGAAGCACGGAATTTGTAAAGGGTTGCATCGAGCTGTATTCGGACGAGTGGTATCCGTTCACCTATCCGGTGGCCACGAATGTGGCAGGCCTGGTGGCGGGCATGGAATATCCCGGCATCGTATTCTGCAGTTCGAGTGAGCGTAATGGCGGGCTCTGGGAGGTCACCAATCACGAGTTCGGGCATAACTGGTTTCCGATGATCGTCGGATCCAACGAGCGGAAGTATGCCTGGATGGACGAGGGCTTCAACACCTTCATCAATGGCGTCGATACCAAAGTATTCAATAACGGCGAATTCTATCATAAAGAGGATGTACAGCGGGAAGCCGCTTATATGTTCAGCGACAAGAGCGAGCCGATCCTGACCATTCCGGATGTGATCCAGGGATATAACCTGGGTACGGCGGCTTATTCCAAACCATCGATGGCCCTGGACCTTTTGCGGAAATATGTGCTGGGAGAAAAGCGGTTCGACTATGCTTTCCGCACCTATATCCGTCGGTGGGCATTCAAACATCCGACGCCGTTCGATTTCTTCCGCACCATGGAGAATGCCGGCGGCGAGGATCTGGGCTGGTTCTGGCGGGGATGGATCCTGAACAACTGGAAACTGGACCAGGGTGTCAAGGACGTGAAATATGTACAGAACGATACGGCCAAGGGTGCGATCATCACCATCGAGAACCTGGAAGAAATGGCGATGCCGGTGGTGCTGGCGATCCGGCAGGCGAATGGCAAGACCGATACGCTGGTCCTGCCGGTAGAGATCTGGCAGCATGGGCCGACCAAGGCGTTTGCTTATCCGAGCACGTCGAAGATCACCTCCGTCACCATCGATCCCGGGCATGAGTTTCCCGATATCAATCCCGGCAACAATATCTGGACGGGGCAGGCCCCTGAGCGGCCGGTGCCTCCGGGCGTTTCGGCCACCGATGTCATTGGCAAATATCTGGCGGCGATCGGCGGCAAGGAAAAGCTGGCGGCGGTCAAGGACCTGCAGACGGTGGGTACGGCGTCGGTACAGGGGCAGAAGGTCGTCGTGACGCACACCTATGTGGTGCCGGGAAACCTGGTCATGGATATCGAGCTGCCCGATATGAACAATACGCATGCATTGCATCTGGTGGTGAAAGGCGACAGCATTCACTTTACCCAGATGGGACAAACGCCGGCGCTCGACGAAGACGCCAGGAAGGATATCCGGGAGGAAGCCGTTCCCTTCCCCGAGCTGAATTTTGGGAAGGAAGGATACAAGACGCAGCTGACGAGCATCAAGAACATCAATGGCAAGGATGTCTATGAACTAAAGGTCACGAACCCCGCAGGCAAGACCTTCGATTATTACTATGACCTCGGTACCGGGTTGCGGACACGCGTCGTCAAGAACCTGAGTCAGGGACAGACCACTACCGATTATAGCGATTACCGGGAGGTCGATGGCATCAAGATCCCCTGGCATGTCGATGACAACCAGGGAGAGATCGACCTGGATATGACGATGCAGACGGTCAAGGTCAACAGCGGGTTGACGGCGGCGGATATTAAATAAATACGGGGATCATATCCCCGTCAGAAATTGACCCTGGATATAGTCCATTACCTTGAGCAGGTTACCGGTCTCGGCATAGACCTTTAGCTGGCGGTCGGCGCCGGTGCCTGTCTCGAGGATACGTTCCGCAAAATGAGCGGCCTGGCGGCTGCCGAGGTGGTCGACGACGTCGTCGATGAAATCCAGCAGCTCATAGATAAGGACGCGCGTGTTGACTTCTTCTTCCTTGCCGAAATCGATGAGGTGGCCGTCGATGCCATAGCGGCTGGCGCGCCATTTGTTTTCGTTGATCAGGGCGCGTGAGTACTGGATATAGTTCATATTCTGCGAGCGCAGCTTGTAGATCTTGACGCATACGGCCTGGAAAAGCGCGGCGATACAGATCGTCTCGTCGACGGTCATGGGTACGTCGCAGATGCGGAACTCTACCGTGTTGAAGAACGGATGAACGCGGAGGTCCCACCAGATCTTTTTGGCGTTGTCGATACAGTTCGTCTTCACAAGTAGCTTGACGAAGCTGTCGTAGGCTTCGATGCTTTGGAAATATTCGGGTATCCCTGTCCGTGGGAATTTGTCGAAGACCTTGGTACGATAGGATTTATACCCCGTTTGCCGGCCTTCCCAGAAGGGAGAGTTGGTGCTGAGCGCATAGATATGAGGCAGAAAATAGCGGGTGGAGTTGGCGATATGATTGGCCATCTCGCGGCTCTCCATGCCTACATGAACGTGAAGCCCGAAGATGAGGTTGCTGCGGGCTGCCTCTTGCAGCTCGTTGACGATCTCGTTGTAGCGGACGTGTTCGGTGATGAGCTGGCTTTCCCAATGGCTAAAGGGATGGGTGCCCGCTGCGCCGACCTGGAAGCCGAGATCGCCGGCGATCCGGGCGATGGTGCTTCGGAGGGTGGAGACGTCTTTGCGCGCTTCATCGACATCCGCGCAGATATCGGTGCCGACCTCGACGACGGCCTGGTGCATTTCCGCCTTGACCTTGTCGCGGATGATCTTTTGTCCTTCCGTTACGATCTTCTGTTCATGACTTTTCAGCTCCCGGGTTTGAGGATCGATGACCATGTATTCTTCCTCTATGCCTAGCGTAAAATTGCGATAGTTGATATCTGCCATCGGATAAATTTAAAGAATTATTCGCCGGCCAACGGTTGGTGAGTGACGCTTTTTTTGAGATAGTTTCCCCAGGTGAGATTATCGGCGCCTTCCTTGTGGGCCATGGCGCGCTCGATGGCATAGTCGGCGGAGGTTTCCACGACCCAGTTGAAATTCTCTTCCCCTACGCTGGTTTTTTCGGCGTCGGGCGCAGGGTTGCAGAAATCGATGGCATAGGGGATGCCATCGCGGACGGCGAGTTCCACCGTATTGAAATCGTAGCCCAGCCAGGCGTTGATGCGGAGTACGATCTCCTCCATCTCTTGCAGCCGTTCGGCAGAGGGGCTGAAGCCGGCGTTGTACCGCAGATGGTGGGGGTTGCGGGGCTCGTAGGGCATGATCCGGACATGTTTGCCACCGATACAATAGCAGCGATAGTATTCGGTAAAGACGATCTCTTCCTGGAGCAGCATGACGAGCTGACCCGTTTCTCCATGGCGTTGATAGAACTCTTCGGCATTATGCAACTTATAGACGTTTTTCCAGCCGCCGCCGGCAAATGGTTTCATAAAGGCGGGGAAACCGACATAGCCAAAGATCGTTTCCCAGGCCAGCGGGAAGGCCAGATTGGAAAAAGATTGATCGCTGGTATCGGGCGGTAATTCGCGGGAGGGAAGGATAACGGTCCTGGGCACCGGCACGCCGATCTTCTCCGCCAGACAGTTATTGAAGAATTTCTCATCGGCGCTCCACCAGAAGGGGTTGTTGATCACCGCGGCCCCGGTAAGCGCTGCATTTTTCAGCCAGGCGCGGTAGAAGGGAACGTCGTGGGAGATGCGGTCGATGATGACGTCATAGCCGGAGGGCTCCGCCTGAACGACCTTGTCGATGCGGACGGGTTCGGCCGTGACGCCGGCGATGTTCCTACGGTTGACGGTCTCGATGAAGGCCATGGGAAAGCTTCTTTCGCGGCCGTAGAGAATACCGATTCTTTTGTTGGGGGGCATATATTAAGATTTATGGATGAGGGAGAGATAGTGGGGGAACATCTCTTTCCATACGGGCCAGTCATGATCGCGGTCGGCACGGATATCGAGCCAGTGCGGGATCGATTTGGCCGTGAGCAGGCGGCTCAACCATTCGTTCTGTCCCCGGCAGATATCGCGGTCGGCGGTCCCGAGGATGATCCCCATTTCCCACAGGGCCGGGTCGTTGGCGCCGGCGATGAAGTCTACGGGGTTATTGAAATAGATATTATCGTCATAATAGCCGTCGGCAAAGGAACGGATGTCGAAGATGCCGCTCATGGAAAAGCAATAGCCCGAGACGCTGGGATGACGAAACGCGAAATTGGCCGCATGATAACCGCCAAAGCTGCAACCGGCGAGAGCAACGCGGTCATGGCCTGTCTCATGGACGGCACGCGGTAAGACTTCTTCGCGGATCAGCTTGTCATACAGCGTATGCTGCCAGGCGCGTTCGGCGGGAGAGATGGATTTATTGTACCAGGAGGCAGCGTCGAGGCTGTCGGGGCAATAGATCCTGACTTTTCCCGTTTCGAGAAAGCTGCGGGCCGTTGCGATGAGGCCCTGGTCCTTGGTCTGATAATAGCTTCCGCGCGAGGTAGGGAAAAGGATCACGGGGTAACCTGCGTGGCCGAACACAAGCATTTCGAAGTCACGGCCGATAGACGGTGAATGCCATTTGTGGTATGTCTCGTCAAGGTCCATTTTTCACAGAAGCGGCCTTAAGGGCTGGTTTCCATTTCAAATTACTATTTTTGGCGCTATGCTGATAGAAAAGCCTGGGAATATTTTACGGGACAGCATGACCCTTGGATCCGTACAATTGGAACGCGATGTACTTGTGGAGTTCTATTTTCCGGAAGGCATGCCGGATATGACGGAAGCCGCCCTGCTGCTGTTTAACGACGGACAGGATCTGGAACGGATGGGCATTGCTGACATGCTGGCCGGTCTTTACGGCCGCGAGCTCTTGTCGCCATTGTTATGCGCCGGCATTCATGCCGGCGCGGACCGGAAGATGGAATACGGGACGGCGGGACGGCCCGACTACCGGGGTTGGGGGACGAAGGCAGATGCGTATACGCGTTTTATCTTCGATGAGCTGCTGCCGGCCATCCGCGAGCGATATCATGCGCCGTCTTTTCGCGAGAAGGCGTTTGCGGGTTTTAGCCTGGGGGCATTAAGCGCTATGGATATAGTCTGGCGTCATCCGCAGGAATTTGTCCGCGCCGGCCTGTTCAGCGGAAGCTTCTGGTGGCGGACCAGGGATAAGAATGATCCGGCCTATTGCGAGTCGACGGACCGG
>DASZOW010000023.1:0-10801 GCA_035550615.1 Puia sp. | reverse complement strand
ATTCCCGGCCGGCAGCAGTTTTTTCGCCCTATCTATTTGGCTGAAAAAGAATGTTTAAGCCCGGGTTCCACCCCCTCTTTTTCCCGGTTGGGAAAGGCGGAGTGGCATTTCCATTGGTAGATAAAAAAAGTCGGTTGGTCGTTTTTTTATTACTTTTGATACATACTAACAAAATAGTAACAACTGGGCCCCCTAATATTGCAGCAATTAGTTAAAATGGCGAACTTTGCGCCTCATTTAACGAGCTATCTGGCCTTCGGACTGATGACTGATTAAGAAAACCAGCATGACTATACATAAATTTTTGAGAAAAGAACTGCTTTTTTTTCTATCCTGTTTCCTGTCGGCCTTTCTTTTTTTACCGGGCTGCCAAAAGCAACCTTCCCTGCTGTTCGGCTCTACCTATCTCGACGATAATACCGGTGCAAATATCGTTCTCGTAGACACTACCAGCGTCAATGTTTCCACTGTATTCGTGGATTCCACGTCCACGGCTGCCACAGGTTATCTGATGGTCGGCTCTTATAATGACGATTATCTTGGAAATGTGACTTCCCGCGCCTATCTGCAGGTCATCCCTCCGCCCTCCCTGCCTTCCCTCGATCCCCGCATCGACACCTATGACTCTATCGGCATGATTATGTTCTTTCCCACGGGCAATCCTTACTATGGCGATACGACCCAATACCAGCATTATATGGTGAACAGGATAGACACCCTTTTTCAGCTGGGCTCCTTCCAGTATGGCTGGTTCAGCAACTATTCGCTTCCCCTCGGGCCCACGCTCGGCGAGACATCGGTGCGGATCGAGCCCAACCGTCCTACCAACTTCGCCGCCAATACGAGCCAGGGCACCGGTGATACCGTCCGTATAAGGATGGACGACAACCTCGGCCGGTCCCTTTACAACATGATCTATGACAAATCGGACTCGATCGTGAAGTCGGACCAATGGATGAACTGGTTCCATGGCCTGTGTATTTCACCGGATGTGACCAATTATCCCGTAGCCAATATCATCAGCGGTTTCAAAGACAGCTGTCTGATGCGTATCTACTATCGGGAGAACGCCGAGATCAGCTCGGAGAAATACATCGATTTCACCCTGACCAATAAAAGCAACCAATACAATAACCTCATTTTTAACCGGAGCGGCAAAGCCATTGCCGGCATCGACACTGCCACCCAAGCCCGTCAAACCCCGCCGGCGACCCGTTCCGACTCGATCGGCCATGTCGGGTATGTGTATACCATCGGGGGTATGAACGTCAAGCTGACCTTTCCTTATCTCAGCTCGATAGCGCTGCGACGGGACTATGTCGGTCTGCTGCGGGCGCAGCTCACAGTACGGCCTGTTCCCGGCAGTTTTTCGCAGACCTGGCGGCTGCCGCCTGCCGTAGGCATCTATTACACCGACCAAAACAATCTCTTAGGGACACCGATCCCCGCTGCCGGTACCGCCGGCGCCCAGTCCGGCAACCTGGTCCTGGATTATTTTAATCCGCTGACTACAGCATATACCTATGATGTGACCGCCTTCGTGGCTTCACAGCTGACCAATCCGAGCCCTGCGGCAGCGCAGACGGGTCTAATGCTTAGCATTCCCCCCCCGAATGATGTGGCAGCTTTCAACCGGCTGATCCTGGCCGACCAAAGCTATCCGATCACGCAGCGGATCACGCTGAGCGTATACTATATCTCGCTGTACCCCCATCTATAAATCAAAAGATACCAAACCGGATGAGCAAACTTTCGATCCTCATAACGCTGCTTACTCTCACCTCGCTTGGCGTGATGGCCCAGAACAATTTTCTGCCGTATTCCCAGTTTGGTCTGGGGGAGATCGACGATGGTTTCTATAACCGGACCAGCGGCCTTGGAGAAACAGGTATCGCCTACCGCAGCAACCGCTTTCTTATCAATAACAACCCGGCCTCCTTCTCCGCACTCACCAACCAGTATTTCACGATGGAGATGAGCCTTCGCGGAACATTTATCAACTATTCCGGCACGCCGGTAACGCCCGCCAGCACTCAGTCCGGCGATATCACCTTCCGCCGTCTCGTCATGGGCATCAAAGCCGCCAAGTTCTGGGGCACCAGCATCGGCCTTGTCCCCTACTCCACTCAGAACTATGAATACAACGTCCCCTATTATATCCAGGGGAGCAACCAGGAAGTCGCCAACCACTATTATACCGGCCACGGCAGCGTCAATAAAGCCTATTGGGCCCATTCTTTTGAGTTCTTTCATCACCTTTCTATCGGGGCGGAAGCCGCCTATATCTTCGGCGATCTCAACCAAAAGGATATTTTGCAGAATCCCAATACCGGCGCCAGCGAAGCTTCCACGCAAAACGACGTCTATCTGCAAAATCTCCGCATGACGTATGGCCTCCAGCTCTACGGCAGGGTGGGCAAGCACTGGGAATATACGCTTGGCGGCGTCTATGAGCAAAAGGCCTCTTTGCTGGCCTCGCCCAACAAGCTCATCCAAAGCGCTAATGACTCGGCGACCGCTACTACCGGCGGCCTGGTGAACGAACAATACCCGGACTACTATATGTATCTGCCGAATAGCTTTGGCGCCGGCATCTCCATCACCCACAACCAGAAATATACCTGGCTGGCGGATTACCGGTACTCGGACTGGAACGGCGTACGACATCAGAACACCTATCCCGGTCAGGATTACAACGTCATCAGCAGCGAACGCGGTTCGCTCGGCTTCGAGATCTCCAAAAAGAAAACGTATTATAACAGCAGGGTCGAGCTGAGTTATTTCCAGTCGGGTGTCTATTACAGCAAAAGTTATCTCCAGATCAACGGGACCCAGATCCATGACATGGGCGTCAGCTTCGGCATCGGCGTCAACAGCCTGAAATCGCCACTAGCCTATAACATCATCTTCAAATATGGGATCAAAGGAACCACCAAGAATGACCTGATCAGGGAAAACTACGCCAATCTTTCCTTTGTCATAAACTTTGGCACCATCTGGTTCACCAAAGGCCGAAAATTTGACTAAGCTATGCTCGATCTCCACCAGCAGATGAAAGGCTTCCCCATGATGGGAGTTCTCAACTGCATTGTCGTGGAAGACAATAACAAGCAAAGCGCCCTGCTCAAAGACTATATCGCCAAGACACCCAAGCTCGCTTTTTCGGGCAAATGCGAATCTGCCGCCGATGTCTATCCCCTCGTGATCCAGCATCGCGCCGACGTCATCTTCTGGGACATCCGGCTGCTCGACAACCGCGTCATGCTGCGGCTTAGGGAATCGGGCTACTATCCTATCGTCATCTGCATCGCCGATAAACAGGAACAGGAAGAAAAGGAAACGGAGATGGATGTCTTCAGCTACCTGATACGCCCGCTCTCCTTTGAACGCTTTCTGTCTACGATGAACCGAATCAGGGACTATCTGTCCACTACCATCTATATCCATCATCGTAACAACCGCTTCGTCTTCGTCAAATCGGAATACAAGATCATCAAGGTCCGCTTCGAGGACATCCTCTTTTGCGAGGGGATGAAGGACTATACCCAGATCTATGTCCGCGGCCGCGCGGAACCGATCCTTACGCTCAGCAATCTGAAATCTTTTTCCTACAAGCTGCCGCCGGAAGAATTCATCCGCGTCCATCGCAGCTTTATCGTTTCGCTGACACATATCGACTCCATCGCCCGCAACGAGATCTATATCGGCAAGAAGATCATTCCCATCGGGGACAGCTTTAAAGACGATTTCTACCAGATCATCGAGTGGAACAGCTGACCGGCCAAAAAATTGTAACTTTGTTCCATGGTTAAAGTCGCGATTTTAGATCTCTATGAGGGGCAGGCCAATCAGGGAATGCGCTGTATCCGTGCATTGCTCACAGAGTACGGTCGAACACATCATCTCGATCTTCAATTCCACGAGTTCGAGGTCCGCCTTCAACACCAGGTCCCCGATCTCTCATATGATATCTATATCTCGAGCGGCGGACCCGGCAGTCCGCTGGATAGCGAAGGCAGCAAATGGGAAGCCGCATATTGGCGCTGGCTAAAAAGCATAGAGGACTATAACGCCGACCCCATGACCATCCACCCGAAACAGGTTCTTTTTATCTGTCACTCCTTCCAACTGGTATGCCGGCACTATGGAGTTGGCCGCGTGATGCCGCGCAAATCCACCGCCTTTGGCGTATTCCCCGTACATATAATCGAAGGCGCCGCAGCAGAACCGGTATTCGCCGGTCTTCGTGACCCCTTCTATGCCGTCGACAGCCGCAGCTACCAGGTCATCCAGCCGGACCACGACGTCATGTCCCGCATGGGCGCACGGCTCCTTGCCATTGAAAAAGAACGGCCGCATGTCCCGCTGGAAAGAGCCATTATGGCCATCCGTTTCAATGAATACATGATCGGAACCCAGTTCCATCCCGAAGCCGATGCCACCGGCATGAGCATGTATCTGCAGCGGGAAGACAGGAAACACACCGTGATCGCCGAACACGGCGAAGCCAAATGGGAAAGCATGATCACCCAGCTCAACGATCCCGACAAGATCGGCTGGACCTATTCGCACGTGATCCCCAATTTCCTCGATTACGCGCTGAACCACACGCCAGAGCCTGCGTAGCTCCGCTCTTCTGAACAAAACGATGTAACTTTCCGGAAAATCCCGTATGGTACAAGCCCTGCGTCAAGCCTATAACGCCGCCTTTACCCGGCCACACTATGAGCAATTCCTCGCCGATCTCAACAGCCGGTATCCGGGCGCCATCGAATTCCGGCTCGCAGAGACGCCTGTCTTCATCCCTAAGTCTTTCTCCACTCAGCTCGTCGACGCTTGCGAACACATCATCGACGTCATTCTCGATCCCCGGTTCAAAGAATGGACGGAACGCTCTATCCCTGCCGGAGACCGTGTGGCCTGCGAGAATGATCATCCGCATTTTCTCGTCTTCGACTTCGGCATTTGCGAAGATGGGGAAGGCGGCTACCAGCCCCAGCTGATCGAAATGCAGGGCTTTGCCAGCCTCTATGGTTTCCAGGTTTACTACCCCGAAACACTGCGGCGGCATTTTACGATCCCTTCCGACGAACAGTACAGCCAATTCCTGAGCGGCCTCGACCACGACAGCTATCTCTCGCTGTTGCGCCGGACGATCATCGGCGATTGCTCCGCCGAGAACGTCATCCTGCTCGAAATAAAGCCTCATGAACAAAAGACCCGTATCGACTTCTACTGTACGCAGGATTATCTCGGCATCGTCCCGGTCTGTCTCACGGAGCTGATACAAGAAGGAAGACAGCTCTTTTATCTGCACCCCGCCACGGGCAAAAAGACGCTGGTCCGTCGCATCTATAACCGCATGATCTTCGACGAGCTCCACCATGCAGCCGCGCGTATCGGCAATGATTATGTCGACATCAGGCAGGACCTCGACGTACAATGGATCACCCACCCGAACTGGTTTTACCGCGTCAGTAAGTATACCTTACCCTTTCTCCGTCACCCGTCGGTACCATCCACCTTCTTTCTCAATGAGCTCACCCAGCCGCCGGCCGATCTTGAAAACTATGTCCTCAAACCCCTGTTCTCCTTCGCCGGCCAGGGCGTGATCATCGACGTCAAGCCTGCCGATCTCGAAGTAAAAAACCCGGAGAACTGGATCCTGCAACGTAAGGTCCGATATGCCGACGTTATTCCCACACCGGATATTCCCGCGAAAGCCGAGATCCGCATGATGTATCTCTGGGAAGACGGCGCTCTGCGGCCTACCCTGGCGATTAATCTGGCGCGACTCAGCAAAGGCAAGATGATCGGTGTCAACTTCAATAAAGATAAGGAATGGGTAGGCGGCAGCGTGGGATTCTTCGAGCGCTAATGAACATACATAAAAATATATCCCGCGGCTTCGAAATACAGTGTCCCATCCGAAGGGTCCAATGCCATCGCCGTACACTCCAGCGGTACGGGTAGCTCCTGCTTGACTTTCGACTGCCGCAATATCGTCAGCCTGCCTTCGGCGCCATAACAAAAAACAAGCCCTTCATAGGCGATAAACATATCTATTCTGCCCTCCACCGACCCGGCCGGTATCGCCTCCGGCGCCCCCGCAACCGCCATGATCAGGCGCTCCCCGACTTCTGCCGGCAAGGGCGGCTTGAACCGCCGGATATAATCATAGGCATAATACCGCGTCTCCCGTCCGCGGATGAACCGGTTGACCAGCAGCATGATCAATGCAAAAACGGCGAGTATCTGAAAGATCCTGTCCATGTGGGAAAGCAAGATACCGCGTATCTTTGGTATATGGACCTGCAATTAAAAGGTAAAACAGCGCTCGTCCTTGCCGCCAGCAAAGGCCTGGGTAAAGCCTGCGCAGCCGCTCTCGCTGCAGAAGGAGCAGACGTCATCATCGGCGCCCGCAATGCAGCCACGCTGGAGAGAACCGCAGACGAACTACGCGCCCTCGGTAAAGGCCGGGTCATGGCCGTCCCGGTAGACGTCACGGATCCTGCACAGGCAACCGACATCGTATCGGCCGCGGCTACGACCTTCGGAAAGATCGATATCCTCGTCAACAATGCCGGCGGACCACCCTTTGCTCCATTCGAATCCTTCGACGAGACCGCATGGCAAAAAGCCTTCGAGCTGAGCCTGCTCAGCGTGGTCCGCTTCAGCCGGCTGGTCCTGCCCTATATGCGCAAGACAGGCAGCGGCCGCATGATTAATATCGTCAGCCTCTCGGTAAAGACCTATGTGCCCAACTCCGTCCTTTCCACCAGCATGCGCATGGGCGTCATCGGTATGGCGAAAATGCTGGCTACCGAACTGGGGCCCGACAATATCACCGTCAACAATGTCGCCCCGGGGTCCATCCTTACGGACCGGCTAAAACATACCATGATGACATCCGGACCAGGCGCTCCCTCGTTCGAAGAGCTTATGGCCCAACGCGTCAAAGAGATCCCGCTCGGCCGCATCGGCAAACCGGAAGAACTGGCGGCGCTCGTCGCCTTTCTTGCAAGCCCGCTGGCCGGGTATATCACGGGAACTACTATCCAGGTAGACGGAGGCGTTATCAAAAGTCCCTAATGTCTGTCCTTCAGACATCCGCTTCTCATTTGCACTGTTGATGCAATCTTAGCTTATCCACTTATCCACATTTGAACCGGCATTTGTTACCTTTGCAGGAAAATCCGCAGATGCAACACCTCGACGACATTCCGGTAAAAAATACCCTGCCCGGTTTTGCGGGAAAAATGGTCCACGGCGATACCAGTTCCCTCGTCTTCTGGGAAATCAAAAAAGGCAGCGTCAGCCCGGAACATAAACACGTTCATGAACAGATCACCTATATCGCGGAAGGCGAGCTGGAAATGGTCATCGGTGGACAGAAATACCGCATGCCCGCCGGCACGGTTCATGTGATCCCTTCGATGGTCCCCCATTCCGCCCTGGCCATCACCGACTGCAAGATCATCGATTCCTTTGCGCCGGCGCGGGATGACTATAGATAGATAATACCGTATACCATGGCGCATACCCACACGCATACGCATGATCACGATCACGACCACGACCATGGTCATAGCCATGGTTTCGGCCATCACCATCACCCGGTGAATCTCGAAAAGGTCAACCGGGCCTTCGTCATCGGCATCGTGCTCAACTTTCTGTTCGTTATCATCGAAGTGGTCGTCGGACTGGCCATCCACTCGTTGTCCCTCCTTTCGGATGCCGGCCATAACCTCGCCGACGTAGCATCTCTCGCCATGGCGCTGATCGCCATCCGGCTGCTGAAGATCAAACCCACCGAGAAATATACCTACGGTTATAAAAAGACAACGATCCTCGTGGCCCTCCTCAACGCCGCCATCCTGCTGATCTCGCTTGGCGCCATCGGCTATGAGGCCATCCACCGTCTGATGGAACCCGAACCGCTCCCTGGTATGAAGATCTCCATTGTCGCCGGCATCGGCATCGTCATCAATGCGGTCACCGCCTTGCTTTTTATGCGGGACAGACAGCATGATCTCAACGTCCGCGGCGCCTTTCTCCACCTCCTTTCCGACGCCGTCGTCTCCGCGGCCCTGGTCATCGGCGGTATCGTGATCTACTTCACCCACCTGTTCTGGATCGACGCGGCCCTAAGTCTCCTGGTAGCCATCGTCATCCTGTTCAGCACCTGGCAGCTGCTCCGCGACAGTCTGCGTCTCTCGCTGGATGGCGTACCCCAGGGTATCGAGATCAAAAAGATCCGCGAAACGATCGTCCGCATCCCCGGCATCAGGGATTTTCATCATATCCATGTCTGGGCCATCAGCACCACCGAGAACGCTCTCACCGCCCATCTCTGTGTGGACCGGAATGCCGGCATGGACCTGGTCGAACAGCTCAAACATACCGTCAAGCACGAGCTGCTGCACCAGAACATCCAACATTCTACCCTCGAAGTGGAAATGGAAGACTCGCCCTGCGACGAACCGGATTGCTGACAGCCGCGCATCGATGCCGCTGCCGTTCCATCAGTTGATGAATCCCCAGAATATTCCGACGCGGATCACATTCCCCGGATAGGGATACCCGGGCGCCACGAAA
Organism: Puia sp.; assembly: GCA_035550615.1. Lineage (GTDB taxonomy): Bacteria > Bacteroidota > Bacteroidia > Chitinophagales > Chitinophagaceae > Puia. The sequence continues at coordinate 2,203 of DASZOW010000023.1, read as the reverse complement.
TTATTGTTGTAAAAACCGAAACCCAGCGGGTTGAACGCCATGGCATTCATGTTTTCCGCCTGTATATAGGCCGTAAACGCGCGGATGCGCAGGTGAAGGTAAAGATTGATGTCGGGCAGATGTTGGGTCACCGTAGCCCCCTGCGTATAGAACTGATCGGTCTCCGGCGCATACCCATCCGCTTTATACGGGCTGATATACCGCACCTCGGCGCCAAAGCTGATGTTCAGGTTATGGAAACCAAAACTCCCGTCGTATCCCACCTGGTTGCTGGAAAACAGCAGCGGGACATGCACGGGCGCCGAACCGGCCACCTGCTGTACAGTCGTCTGGGTCCGCCATTTCCAGTGGCGATACAACGTAAACTGCTTCCGCAGCGTGATCTGCAGGACGTTGAACAAGGCGCCCTGCTGCTTTTCCTGGTAATAATGGGTAAAATAGCTATAATTGCTCAGCAGATAATACGACGCGGAAAGACTTAGCTTCCGATGCGGCTGATCCAGCGAAGCAAAAAGATGGGTGATGTTCTCTTTCAGGAAATGGGTCGCAGCCGGATCGATGTTGAAACTGCTGGCCTGCTGGAACACATACCCCGGCGTCCGGTTGGTGTTCTCGAAACCTGTCTGGAAAAATCCCAGATTCCGGCTGATCAGCCGCCTCAGACTGATATAGGCGTTATAGTCGCCCACATCCAGTCCATTCAAATACAGCCGGCCGTAGGCCTCGATATCCCATTTCTGATTCCGGGTCTTGTTCCGGTATTCGCCATGCGCAAAGACATTCTGCGTACTGGTGCGATGCGCGGTGACCAGCGTACTCGAGGTCAGCAACGACGTGTCGAACTTCCCGCCCAGGAGCTCGATGGTAGCCCCCAGCTTGATGAATTGATGCGGGTTCCTGGGATCGGGGAACTGGTAGAGGCTGAGATCATTGGACAACACATGCCAGTTATCCTGCCGCGTGAGACTGTCATTCCCGCTGATATGATGTTGGCCGAGATTATCGGCATAAAAGGTGGTATCGAGCTCATAAGTGCCGGGTAAGGACCAATCCAAAAACCGGTAATTGTACGTGCTGAACGCCAGCGTATGCTCGATCCTCAGCCGCGGATAGAACAGCGGGATCACCGACGAATCGGTGACGATGGAATCCTTTTGCCCCAGATCATATTGCTGCCGCATCATATAGGTCGCCTGTGAATACTTGGTTCCCGTGGTCACCTTCGAAGCAAAGGGATTCCCGGTATTCTGCTGCAACCCCTGCCCCAGCCATACCGGCAACGTGAACTGATTGGTATACTCTACCGAATCCAGCTGTTTCGGGTCCCTTATACCGCCATTCTCGGACGCATTCAGCTTGCTGGCCACCAGCACAAAAAAATTCTGATAGCGCTTATTTTTGCTCTGATACCAGGAGTTCAGCCGATAATTGTTATGATTGGTGTTCTGGTTCTGGAAGACACCCGGGGCGTTGATCAGCCGGTATTCAAAGGCAAAATTCCAGTTGGGCTTGATATTCTGGGTATGAACGATATCGATGAACTGCTCCGCCCTCGCGGCCAGCATATAGCCGAGTTCGGTATAGGGCTTCGTGGTGTGATAGAATTTGGTCTCGTCTACCGTAAACTGGTAGAGATCATAAGAATGCCAGCCGGGGTCCCAGCCGCTCTGCATCCGGGGGGAGAACACCAGCGGACGCGACGCCGTACCCAGATTGCCCAGGTTGATCCAGTCTATCGGCCGGGCTATTTTGTGCCCGAGATCATAGATCGACGAATCCAGCTTTTCATACCGGCTGCTATCGAGATACCTGAAATTGATGGTGATCGTATCTTCCTTGCGATGCTGCAGCGTATCTCCTTTGCCTCCTCCTCCCCCGCTGCCGATATTGCCGAAACGGCCCAGCGGATTTTGCGCCAGCAAAGTCGTTCCCGACAACATCCCCATGAGGAATAGCCATATTGTTATGATTTGGCGACCTTTCAATACTGAAAAAATTCCGGCCAATTTACTCATTAAGTGACCAATGGTAGATATAAGAAACGTTAATTATCTGCTTTTACGGCCGGCCATTATAAGGATTCGATCAGTCCTTTGAACAATGCTGTCAGCTTGGGCTCTGCAGCGGCCGCCGCCTGCAGGACTTCCTCGTGCGTAATGATATTGTCTTCTTCCCGGATGCCCAGATCCGTGATCACGCTCAT
>DASZOW010000022.1:0-4864 GCA_035550615.1 Puia sp. | reverse complement strand
GTTCGCTGAACTCGAACCGGGGGCGTGTGCCCTGTCCGAAATAGCGGCCCGTGAAGCGGGAGATGGCTCCTGCTTCTTCGACGAACCGGCGGAATTTGGATGGGAGTATCATAGGTGGCTATTCGTGCAGACTCATTACGGGTACTGCACAAGTTTGAACAATCTGTTTGGCGCGGCTGCGGTGGAATTCCAGCAGGCTGTGACTCTTTGGAAAGACCATGAGCCAGTCCGACTCATGCGAAGCGAGGTAATCGTTGATGCCCTCGTCCACTCGGGGTCTGCGGATAAAATGAATCTCGGGATGGAATGCGCTGACTTCTTTTTTCCAGACATTGTATTCCTCGATGGCGCCGGCGGCGCTTTCTTCCCGGTTTGTCAACACATGCAGGACGATGAGCTCGGCCTTCATGAGGCCGCTGATCTCTTTTAGAAAGGTCATGTTGTCGGACATGCCGCCATCGATATCTTCTTTGTCACAAGCCAGGACGATCTTTTTGACGGTGCGGAATGTGGCGTTCTCGGGTATCACCAGCACGGGGTAGGGGAGACGCCGTACGGCCCGAACGGTGGCGCTGCCATCGAGGACATTTTCGAGCTGGTGGCCGGAGGCGCCCATGATCACGAGGAAGGGATTCTGCCGTTTGCAAAAGGCTTTGATCTCCGCTTCGACTCCGCCGATCTCCAGGTCCGTGGTGATCTTTATCTTGCCGGCAGTTCTTTTAGTCAGTTCCGCTTTTAGATCGTCCAGGAGCTCGAGCCCGCCGTCCCGCATTTCATCGAATACCGATTCAGGCAGCGGTACTTCGGACACGGATGCCGGGACCTGGAATACATAGATGAGATGGAGGCCGGCGCCGATCGCCAGGGCCATATCTGCCGCATAACGCGCCGCATTGGATGCATTGGCAGAGAAGTTTACGGGAGCAACGATGGATCGCATAGTGGTAATGTTTCTGCTAAACTACATTCGGCGAGGGCCGGCCGTTATGATCTTTATCAATCCGGCCGATGACAAGCGTCAGTATGGCCGTAACCGATCCCGGGTACTTTTACGGCAACTAAACAATACCCCAGATGGCGACCATCAACTATATCTCCGCAGAAGAAGCGGTAAGCGTCATTAAGACCGGCGATCGTGTTTTTATCCATGGAAGTGCGGCAACGCCGGCGCCACTCATCAAAGCGTTGCAGGCCCGCTATAACGAGATCCATGATATAGAGTTGGTAAGCATTACGCTGATGGGCGATCTGGATTTCGATAATCCCCTGTGGCGGGGAAGCTTTTTTGTGAATTCGTTGTTTGTGTCGGCGTGCAACCGGAAAGTGGCCAATAGTGAGGACGGCGATTATGTACCGATCTTCCTCAGCCAGATCCCCCAGCTTTTTAAACGCGGCGTCCTGCCCATAGATGTTGCGCTGATCCAGGTGTCGCCACCCGACAAACATGGCTTTTGTACGCTTGGGACCAGTGTAGATATCGCGCGGAGCGCCATAGACTGCGCCCGGCATATCGTTGCGCTTGTGAACCCGCGAATGCCGCGGACGCATGGGGATGGGTTTGTGCATGTCACCGATATCGATGCCCTGGTCTGGCAGGATATGGCGCTTCCCGAGGTGAACTATGGCGGCGAGGCTACCCGCGTCGTGGAGAGGATCGGCGAGAATGTCGCTTCGCTGATACCCGATGGGGCGACGTTACAGCTGGGTATCGGGCATATTCCCGACCAGGTGTTGAAGAATCTTCACGGTCATAAGGACCTGGGGCTGCATACGGAGATGTTGTCAGACGGGGTCATTTCGCTGATAGAGGCGGGGGTGATCAACAACCGCCGGAAGAGGCTCAATCCGGGAAGGTCCGTGACGTCATTTATCAATGGTACCCGCCGGCTTTTCGATTATGTAGACGACAACCCGGAGATCAGGGTAATGGATATCGGGTACGTCAACGATACGGCGATCATCCGGCAGAATCCAAAAGTCGCCGCCATTAACAGCGCCATAGAGATCGACCTTACCGGGCAGGTTTGTGCAGATTCGATGGGTATCTATCAATATTCGGGCATCGGTGGCCAGATGGATTTTATACATGGGGCTTCGCTGTCGGAAGGAGGTTTGCCTATAATTGCCATGCCTTCCGTGACGTCCACGGGTGTTTCGCGGATCGTGCCTTTTTTGAAAGAAGGCGCCGGCGTGGTCACTACACGAGGTCATGTGCATTGGGTCGTTACGGAGTATGGGTCGGTGAATCTTTTTGGAAAGAATCTAAAACAACGGGCCAGGGCGCTGATCGGCATTGCGCATCCGGAACACCGGGAATGGCTGGACCGGGCTTTTTTTGCGCGTTATCATCATACGAATACGACGGCGGTTCCGCAGTCACGTGGCCAGCTGGGCGGTCTAATATAAGAGGTTTTCGAGTTTTTGCAGATCGGCGATCCTGATCTTGCCTTCGCGGATATCGACGAGTTTCTCGGATTTGAAATCGCTCAGGGTGCGGATCAGCGATTCGGTGGCCGTGCCTACATATTGGGCTATGTCTTCGCGGGAGATGTCGAGGGCGAGCGGGCCGGCGCCCTCACCGGCGTATTTCTTATGGATATCGATAAGGGCCTTGGCTACGCGTTTGCGGAGCGAGCCATAGGCCAGCTGCAGCAGCCGTTCCTCCTTTTCCTGTACGTTCTGGGCGATCAACCGGATGAATTTGGAGGCGATGCGGATGTCTTTGTATAAGGCAGTTAGAAATTCATCTTTAGGGATCTGGGCGAGTTCGGCGTCTTCAAGGACTACCGCCGAATCTTCATAGGGATTGTTCCCGAGGAGAGGTAAATAGCCGATATAATCCCCGGGTCCATAGAGATTGGTGATGTATTCCTTGCCGTCCTCATGGATGCGATAGGCTTTTATCTTTCCTTTCAGCAGATAGCAGGCATATTTCGGCCGGCGGCCTTCCTGGTAGAGCTGCTGTTTTTTCGAGAGTTCTACGGTCTCGTAGTTGTTCGGGTCCAGGTCTATCATTCCTGCGGCGTTGAGTTCCGAGATGAGTTCGCCTGCGCCTTTTTCGCCGGTGGCATACTTGTTTTGGAGGATATCGTATTTCTTCAGCCGGATCTCGATGGCGTTGAGGAGCTCGATGTCGTCGAAGGGTTTGGTGATATAGTCATCGGCGCCCATTTCCATTCCTTTCCGGAAATCGGTGCGTTCGGTCTTGGCGGTCAGGAAGATGAACGGGGTGTTTAGGGTAGCGTCGTTCTTTCTTAGCAGGTGGAGCACGCCATAGCCGTCGAGCTCGGGCATCATGATATCGCAGATCACGAGTTCGGGGCTTTGTTTGAGGGCGGTCTCGACGCCCTTTTTGCCATTTTCCGCTGTAAAGACCTCGTATCCGGCGAGGGTAAGAATTTCCGCGATATTCTCGCGGATATCTTCGTGGTCATCGATTACCAGTAGTCTGCGCATGGTGATGGGACTTTTAGCTCATACAATACTACACAATTGGTGTCAATCGGGCAACTGAGTCAGATCAGTATTTGGACTGAGAAATATCATAAACCGCTTGCCGGACCGGTATCCGTCCCGCCGGGGATCTCTATGGTGATACAGGTCCCCTGTCCCAGCGCGCTCTCGAGGTGCACGGATCCATGCAGCAGATCGATATATCGCTTGACGATGTGCAGTCCGAGACCCGTGCCTTCGATATTCAGGGCATTCCCGCCGCGGAAGAAACTCGAGAACAGATGCTGCTGGTCTTCGGCTGAAATGCCAATGCCCTGATCCCTGACGGCGAGCTTAAGCGGTCCGTCTGCCGGATGGGCGACCTGCAGTTCGATGGTGGCGCCTTCCGCCGAGAATTTTACGGCATTGCCGAGAAGGTTGATGAGGATATTTTTCAGCAGCCGTTTGTCGGTGAAAAATTTGCCGTCGCCGCTGAGCTCGCAGACGATGTGCTGACCTTCCCTGGCCAGCGAGCGCATCTCTTCCACGACCTCGTCGAGGAACTCCCTGACGTCGAATTCGGCTGGATCGGTCTTGATCTTGCCTTCTTCGAGTTTGCCAAGGCTCAGGAAGTCTTCCAGCAGGTTGTTGAGGTGTTTTACGGAGTCTTTGATACGCTTGATGTGTTTGTCGCGTTTGTCCTGGTCTTCGGTTCGTGTGTATCTTCCCAGTAGGGCGGCCGAGGATAACACCGTGCTTAGCGGAGTCCTGAACTCATGCGACGCCATGGAGACGAAGCGGGATTTGATCTCACTGAGCTCTTTTTCTTTATTCAGCGCCTCGTTGAGCTCGCTTTGCGAGCGTTCGAGCTCCTGCAGGGCCTCGCGCAGGATGAGGGTCCGCTTTTCGACTTTGTTCTCGAGCTCTGTATTGAGCCTGGTGATATCGTCGGTGATCCGTTTGAGCTCGGCCTGTTTTTTGAGCAGCTCCTGTTCGGCCTGTTTACGTTCCGTGATATCGACGATAAAGGCGATCACATACATGACGTTCTTCTGCCGGTAATAGCTGAGGCTGACCTCGACGGGGAATTCGCTGCCGTCTTTTTTCCGGGCGAACAGATCGCGGCCGTGTCCCATGGCCCGGTTGCCGGGATGCCGGTAGAATCCTTCCCGGTCGGCGACGTGACGCGAATGGAACCGCTGTGGGATCAGGACGTCGATGGATCGGCCGGGCAATTCGTTTTGATCATACTGGAATAGCCGGTATGCCGCCGGGTTCAGCAGGACGATCTTTCCCTGCTCGTTGGTCAGTACGATGCCTTCGGTCGCATGCTCGAAAAGGGCATTGAGCTGATGCTGTTCCGACTCGATATTACGGTAAAGTTTTTTTACATACAATACGAATATGGTGGCAATGAGAACGACGCCGAGAG
>DASZOW010000021.1:0-9673 GCA_035550615.1 Puia sp. | reverse complement strand
ATACCGAGAATGACGCCGCTGAGGATATTGGTACGGGTGTCATAGCCGGCGAGTGGGAAATTCCAGTCGGCTTTTATCAGCGGCAGCTTTGCCGTAAAGGCCTGTAGCGATTTAAAACGCATTTCCATGCCGGGAGAGATGCCGCCGCCGATGAATTCCTTGTATTTATTCACATAGTTGTAGGTGATGGCCGAGCCCAGCCCTATGACAAGGTTGTTCTTCCCCGGAAAAAGGGTCACGGCGGCCACTACGAGCGCGAGACGGTCGGCGCCGATGGTCTCCGGTTTGCCTACCGGAGTCGTAATGGGCACTTTAGAGTGGTGGTCCAGCTTATGAAAGCTCGTCTTTTCCCGCAGCAGCTCTTCCAGTACGGGGTTGTGATCGATAACGCTGGAGAGGATGGACCGGTCGGGTCGATATTCATCGATAAGCGCGCGGATCGTTTCTTCGTTGTCGTTTGTGAGCACGACCTCTTTTGAAAAATTGCCATCGATGAAGACAGCGCATTTCATCCGGGTATTGCCAAAATCGAAACAGAGGGTCGTAGGCATGGTCAATCTTCAAATTTGAAGGAGGAAAGATTTTTAAAATGTCCGTTCAACTTTACTCTTTCCTTGAGGGTCTCCATTTCGGCGATCACGGGCAGCACTTTACCCAGGTGGCGTTTGATGTATTCCTGTCGTTGCTCTTCCCGCAGCAGACCGAGCACCTCGTATTCCTGTTCCAAGGAAAGCCCGACATGGTGGGCGATATCATAGCTGCCCAATTCCTCGTCCGGTTTGTGAAAATTCTTTTCGATATCCAAAAGACGGTGCAGCTCGCGGATGGCGTTGACGACCTTCTGCATGAGTTCCCGTTTGCCGGGGCCTTCTATGTTGTCGGGATAATTGACGATTGCGCCGCTGAACAATTTGTCCGGAATGGATTTGATCAGCTCGAGAACGCGAAAGACGCGCAGGCCGATGGTCCGGATATCCATTTCGCCATTGTCATAAACCTTTTCCAGGTCGGTAATGCGCACCAGGGTACCCATTTCGCTGAGTCTGTTATCGATAACCGTGGGTATGCCGAATGGCTTTGCTTCGGTGTAGCATTCGTTTATCAACTGTTTGTATCGAGGTTCGAATATATGCAGGTTCACTGCCTCTCCCGGGTATACAACGATGCCCAGGGGAAACACAGGGATAAAATTCGTCATAGCTGCAAAAGTAATTATTTTTTTGCCGGCAGCTGGTCCAGGTAGTCTTTCAACAATCGGGCGCCGATGCCGCGCATACAGCTGCAGTCCGCCGTTTTGCGGCAGGCCTCACATGCTTCCTTTTTGACGAATACGGTGGCCCCGGAACCGATGGGCGCCCAGCGGCCCGGGTGCATCGGCCGGATTGGCGGATAGATGCCCAGTGCATGAATGCCCAGGGCGGCGGCCAGGTGGAGCGGGCCCGTGCTGGCGGCGATCAATGCGTCCGTTCCCGCCAGGAAGGCCATCAACTCCCCCAGGGAAAGACGGCCGGTAAGATCGATGAGATCGGGGTGTTCCGCCAACAATGGCCCGAGCAGCTCGCCTTCGGCTTTGGTGCCGGTGATAAAGATCTTATAGCGATCCCCGGGCAGCAGTCCAATGAGCTCGCTGAAATTATCCAGACCCCATTCCCGTGCGCTGCCGCGGGACTTGGGATGCATGACAAGGTTAAAGCGGTGCGGATCTATAAGGGCTGCCATCTCCGCGGGCAACGGCGCGAGCCGCGTTAATCCGTAGTACCCCCCGATCTCGTCCAGCGTATAGAGGTCGCTGGCCCCGAGGGGAACGAGCAGCTTCAGGTTCAGCTGGGCTTCGTGATAGGGCGAATGCCGGCGGGATAATTTTACGAGCAGGTTGCAGGTCAGCCAGTGATAGATGCGGTTTGTCGTACCGATCCGCTGGGATATGCCTGCCCGTTTGGCCAGCCGGGCGATCCGTTTATCGGGGAATACATGAATGATCGTGTCTGCGCCCGTAGCTTCGATGGCCTCCGCCGCTTCCTGTTCGGGCAGGTCTTTCCACTCGTCCCAGTCGAGGAATTCGTCTACGTGTACACAGGCCTGTATCACCTCCCGGGTGTAAGCGCGGCCCAGAAAGTATATCCGGCTTTGCGGGTACAGTGACCGCAATACGCCCGCCACGGGCAGGGTGAGGACCACGTCGCCAATGGCATCGGTCCGGCTGATGATGAAACTTGTCCCTGGCATAAACGGTAAATTTAGCTTCTTATATTTGTATGGCAATGACGGATGCCTTACTCACAGGTTTGCAGCATGGCGACCTCAGGTCGCTTGCCCGCGCCATCTCGTATGTGGAGAATGGGGTCAGAGACTATCATCAGCTCCTGTCCGAGCAAAAGCCGGCGGCTATTCCCGTAGTCGGCATTACAGGGCCGCCCGGAGCGGGAAAGAGTACGCTTGTCGATGCCCTGATCGGTCATTATGTAAACGAAGGGCAGCGGGTAGCAGTGCTTTGCGTCGACCCTTCCTCCTCGCTTTACTTCGGCGCCTTGCTGGGCGACCGGATCAGGATGAGCGACTGGTACAATCACCCGTCCGTGTATATCCGCAGCCTGGCTACACGCGGTTCGCTGGGAGGTCTGCATCCGCGCATCATCGAGATCGCCGATCTGCTGAAACAGGCGCCATTCGATCATATCCTTATCGAAACGGTAGGCGTAGGACAGAATGAGATAGAGATCGCGGGATTGGCGGATACTACGCTGGTCGTACTGGCCCCCGAGGCGGGCGACGATATCCAAAGCATGAAGGCGGGCCTGCTGGAAGTGGCCGATATCTTTGTCGTCAATAAGAGCGACAGGCCCGATGCAGAGCTTTTTGTCCGCAATCTACGCTCGATGCAGGGACCTGGATTCCGGCGGGAAGGAAGGGATATCCCGATCGTAAAGACTGTAGCCCTGCAGAGACAGGGGATCGGGGAGCTGGTGCGCTATATACAGGCGGATCAGGAAAAAGAGATCGCTTCCGGAAAACGATACCGGCTGCTTGCCGAGCAGGCATGGCTGCTGATCCGGGAACACCGCATGCAGGGGATTGACAAAACCGCGTTGGAACGTGAAATAGAGGCCCAGGCGCAATCCGGAGATTTCAACTTATACCGGTTCATCCGGCGTTATTTTATTTGATCTTTACCAGCATCTTGAAACAAAATAAGATCTTTCGCCAATCGGGATATTTTTTAACTACCAGCAGCAATTTATAATTGGCGAGAAAGAGGCCTACACGGCGGATATCGTTAAGCGGAGAAAAATTGCGATAGCTGCCGGTCAATGCGCCCAGCAAACGTTTTTGGGGGATCATGTGAGCCGGAACGGCCTGATAAAACGCGTTCATCCGAACCCGGATACGCGCCAGTTCTCTTTTTTTTCTTTCGCCGCGTTGAAGGCGATCGTGTTTTTTGCTTTTGCCGCCGACGACGCCAAACACGTTAGCGGCATGCTGACGATATTTGACCAGCACTTCCGGCAGATAGGCGACTCCGCCATAGATCGCGGCATGGAAGGCCAGCCAGCCATCATGCGGCATCTCGGGTATAAAGGGACTGGCCTTTTCAAACAACGTGCGGGTGATCAGCGTGGCATGGCCGTACATCCGGGAGAAAACACATAGCTGACGGCAGTCGTCAAAGGATTGATAATTGACAATGTCGGAGATCCTTGACCCGATGGGTTGGAGATCGGCCCCGCAAAGTTCCGAGTCGCAATAGATCATCGGGTGGTCGCCGATAGCGCGGACCATCTTTTCGATCTTTTCCGGATACCAGTAATCGTCCTGATCGCATAGCGAGATCCAGCGACCGGAGGAGAGGGCGCAACCTTTTTCGAAATTGCGGATAAAACCGAGGTTCTTCTCGTTGACATAAACTTTTATGCGCGGATCTCTGGCGGCATATTCCCGAAGGAGGGGAACGGTGCCGTCGCTGCTGCCATCGTCGACGATGATGATCTCTATATGGGGATATGTCTGGGCGACGACGGAGTCGAGTTGTTCCCGAAGATAGGTTTCCCCGTTGTACGTGCCGAGGACTACAGACACCAGGGGATTAGTCATCACCTTCTTGTTGCTGTTCGTTCTTCCACCAACGATAGCCGATGACGCCAAATATAGCCAGGGGCGTGAACGCCAGGTAAATAATGCCTTTGTTCAGCGCTTTGGCGGGACGTTCACCCAGCTGTTGGGCCGTACGCGTGCAGATGGAGCACTGTGCGGTGGCCGGCATAGCCGCAGCCCCGAGCAGCACACAGAATGCAAGGATAATTAACGGCTTCATGCAGCAAAGATACGATAAACGCGCCAATGACTGTCCGGATGAACAAACCGCTCCGCAGGCTTAGCGGTCTAGCCGCCGACCTCCTCCGTCTTCATGGAGCGTTGGAAGCGTTTCCGTTCTTCTTCGTCCAGGATCGTCTTGCGGAGGCGGATCTTTTTAGGCGTCACCTCGATGCACTCGTCCTGCTGGATGTACTCCATGCATTCTTCCAGGGTCATCTGTTTCTTCGGGACGATGCGGACGGAGTCATCGCTGCCGCTTGCGCGCATGTTGGTGAGCTTCTTGCCTTCCGTAGCGTTCACGATGAGGTCGCCCGGTTTGATGTGCTCGGCGATGATCTGACCAGCGTATACGTCTTCGCCCGGATCGACGAAGAAAGTGCCGCGTTCCTGCAATTTATCGATGGAATATGCCGTCGTTTTTTCCTGATTTTTGCTGAGGAGGACGCCGTTGTTGCGGCCGGGGATCGGGCCTTTCCAGGGTTTGTATTCCAGGAAGCGGTGGGCCATGACGGCTTCACCGGCGGTGTTGGTGAGCATATTGCTGCGCAGGCCGATAAGCCCGCGGGAGGGGATCTCGAATTCCAGGTGCTGCATTTCACCCTTGCTTTCCATAACGTGCATCTCGCCCTTGCGCTGGGTGACCATGTCGATGACCTTGCCGCTGAATTCGGCAGGAACGTCTACGACCAGGATCTCATAAGGCTCATGCTTTTTCCCGTCGATCTCCTTGACGAGGACCTGGGGCTGTCCTACCGTGAGCTCGAAGCCTTCCCGGCGCATGGTCTCGATCAGAATGCCCAGGTGAAGGATACCGCGGCCATAGACCAGGAAGCTATCGGCGCTGTCCGTGTCTTCCACGCGGAGCGCGAGATTCTTCTCGGTTTCCTTCATGAGCCGGTCACGCAGGTGACGCGACGTAACGAATTTACCATCCTTGCCAAAGAACGGGGAGTTATTGATGCTGAAGAGCATGCTCATGGTCGGTTCGTCGACGCTGATCACCGGCAGCGCTTCGGGGGTTTCGGCATCGGCAATGGTGTCACCGATATTGAAATCCTCCAGACCTACGACGGCACAAATATCGCCGGCGGCGACTTCCGTGGCGCGTTTCTTACCCATGCCCATGAAAGTGTATAATTCCTTGACCTTGGAGCGTTTGATCGTATTGTTCGCCTGCATGAGCGCAATAGGCTGGCCTTCCCTGATGGAACCGCGGGAGACCTTACCTACGGCGATACGGCCGAGGAAAGAGGAATAGTCGAGCGAGGTGATCTGCATTTGCAGCGGGCCTTCGGCTACTTTGGGCGCCGGAACATATTGCAGGATACCGTCGAGAAGGGGGGTGATATCGGCACAGGGTTCGTTCTTGCTATTGAACCAGCCGTTCTTGCCGCTACCGTAGAAGGTGGGGAAGTCGAGCTGCTCTTCCGTGGCATCCAGGTTGAAGAACAGTTCGAAAACGGCATCGTGTACCTCGTCCGGGCGGCAGTTCGGCTTATCGACCTTGTTGATAACGACTATCGGCTTCAGATTGAGCTGTAAGGCTTTCTGAAGGACGAAGCGGGTCTGGGGCATCGGTCCTTCAAAGGCGTCTACCAGGAGCAATACCCCGTCCGCCATTTTCAGGACGCGCTCCACCTCGCCGCCGAAGTCGGAGTGACCGGGAGTGTCTATCACATTAATCTTCACGTCTTTGTATTCGACGGCAGCGTTCTTGCTGAAGATGGTAATACCCCTTTCTTTTTCAAGATCGTTGTTGTCCATGATCAGCTCCCCGGTCTCCTGGTTCTCGCGGAATACGTGGGTAGCATGTAAGATCTTGTCTACCAGGGTAGTCTTACCGTGGTCGACGTGCGCAATAATTGCTATGTTCCTGATTTGCATAAATTTAATTTCCTTAAAGGGGCTGGTCCGTCATGTATGGCTTGCAACTTCGAGGCCGCCGGCTTTCCCCTTTTTGGGCGCGCAAAGTTACGCAAAAACGCCTGGATTTCCTAGCTGATTCACAGGGTTTAGGTGGAAATAACACAAAAAACATGCGGGAAGTCTTATTTTAGCGTTATCCGCCCTCGTCGGAGGGTCTTAATTATAAAATTTTTATCCCATGCGTAGACGACGTCGTCTTTGGTGGCTCATTATACCGCTTTTGTTGATCATATTGTTCCTTGCCGGGCCTAAACCCGCCACCCCCGTTTATTCTACCGAAATGCCCACCGTGCCCGCCGATCCGTATGGGCTGGAAAGCTATATCAGCGGGATGGAATCGGCTCACCATCTGAAACCCGACAACGAAGCGCGTATCGTCTGGGCCGACTCATCCCGGAAGAAGACTCCCTATGTCATCGTCTATCTGCATGGCTTTTCCGCCTCTCAGGGCGAGGGGGATCCCGTGCATCGGTATATTGCTAAAAAGTACGGCTGTAACCTTTATCTGCCGCGCCTGGCTGAACATGGGATCGACACATCGGATGCCATGGCCAATTTGACGGCAGATGAATACTGGAATTCGGCTAAAGTGGCATTGGCCATTGGCCGACGGCTGGGAGACAAAGTGATCCTCATGGGGACGTCCACAGGGGGAACGCAGGCATTGCAACTGGCGGCGACCTATCCCGATTCAGTGGCGGCATTGGTGCTGATGTCGCCGAATATTGCGATCAACGATCCGAACGCCTGGGTAACCAATCAGCATTGGGGCTTGCAGCTTGCACATCTGATCACCGGTTCCCACTACATCATCAGCAAGGAGGACTATGGTCCGCTTTACCGGCAATACTGGTATCCCAAATACCGGACGGAAGCGGTGGTCGCCTTACAGGAGATGCTCTCGACGACCATGAACAAGAGCACGTTTGAAAAGGTGACGCAGCCGGTTGGCCTTTTCTATTACTACAAAGACAAGATCCACCAGGATAGCACGGTCAAGGTATCGGCGGAGCTGGAAATGTTCGATGAGCTGGGCACGCCGGTGGCGCTCAAGTACAAGGAGGCGATACCCGGAGCCGGTACGCATGTCATCGGGTCTTCGATCCGTTCCCATGATGTGCCTGCGGTAGAAAAGGGGATCGTCCATTTCCTTTCCGATATCTTGCATTTACCCGAAACCGGGGATTCGGTGAAGGTTGTGGCGCGTTAAGCAAATTTCATGGATATTTGCGGCGCCAGACACTATGTCAAGAAAAATCATCTATCTCATCAATCCTATCAGCGGCACCCGGGGGAAACGGTCGCTCACGGCGATGATCCGGCAAAGAACACAGGAGCAGGGCATTGCTTACAGCATCCATCCCACCAATGCGGAAGGCGACTATAGCTTTCTTCCGAAAATGATCCGGGAGGAAGGCATTACCGATATCGTGATCTGCGGCGGGGATGGGACCGTGAGCGCTGTGGCCTCGGCATTGCGCGGCAGCGAGACGCGGGTGGGTATCATCCCTATGGGCTCGGGCAATGGGCTTGCTTTTGCGGCGGGTATTCCGAAAGACCCGGCCAGGGCGCTGGACATCATCTTTGCGGGAAAGTCCTTTTTGATCGATGGGTTTCTGATCAACGATCGTTTCTCCTGTATGCTTTGCGGCATCGGATTGGATGGAAGCGTGGCGCATGAGTTTGCCGGGCAGCAGAAACGCGGATTGAAGACCTATATCCGGATCACCATGCGGAATTTTTTCAGCGCCCGTCCCTATCCGTTCCGCCTCTTTATTCCCGAAACCGGGAATAGACAGCGTGTTCTGCCCGTAGAGGCGTTTTTTATCAGCATTGCCAATGGGAATCAGTTCGGGAACAATTTTACCATTGCCCCAAAGGCCAGTCTGTACGATGGCTTGCTGGATATTGTCATCGCCAGAAAAACGAACCGGCTGCGGTTCCTCTGGTCCGTGATGCGGCAGGTCATGGGCGGTTATCCGGTGCAGACGATGGTGGAGGAGTCGGCAAAGGGAAAGATCCTCTATCTGCAGGCGCCGTCTTTGGTGATCGAGAATCCCGACAAAGCGCCGCTGCATATCGATGGAGATCCCGCGGCCTCCGCTACGACATTTCACATCACGATAGTGCCGAATGCGATCCGGTTGATCGCGGAAGGCGGCCGGTCCGGCGGGGAGTGATTACCTTGCGAGTGACACGAACTGCTGGAAGGCCTGCTGATTGAACGTGTTGTCCAGCGACCCCATGATATTGAGCTTTTCTTCTTTTGTAAGGTGGAAATTCAGGGCTGCCCCCGCATCCTCTGTGCGCGGAACATACTGAAACACCAGTTTCCGGAAGGGGAATCCCATTCCATTGGCAGCCAGGCTGAGCAGATCGTCCTGGTTATATTCCTGCATTTTGTACCAATTATCCTGCAGCAGCAGAATGGGTTTTGTGATGATCTCGGTGATGTCGTTGGCTTCGTAGGGCGTCTCCCAGCCGCCGGATTTGCGGTCCCTGATCTGCAGCAGGACGACCCCGCTTGTATTTTGCCGGAGCCAGTCGCGGAACGCGTTCAGGAACCGGACGGCGTTGAGCTCACCGAAATTATCGCGGTAGCCGGCATCCATGACATCGATGACGGGCCGGCTGGGGAGCCATACGTTGGGCAGCACATAGGGGAAGGTGGCGTTCATACGCAAGGCCGTGAGAAGACGAAGGTTCATCGGATTTTGCCTGGCGAACATGGCGCCGAAGTCCACGGCGTCGGGGTCCATGGGGGGCATCTTCGTGCTGTCGAAGCGGGGGCGCATGAGAAAGCTTACGGGCTGTGTGCTGATCACCAGGGCGCGGCTGTCGCGGGTGATCACGGGGTTGAAGAGCATCAGGGGCATGCGGGCCGCGGCCTCGTCCGGCGCCAGGTCCCGGAGCTGTTTGTCCAGGATGCCATGGGTGTTCTCATTCAGCTTTTGCTCGAAGGCAAATCCCCTGTCTTTGACATATTGCTGGTCGCCCACCTGGAATTTCTGGGCGGGAGAAGCCAGGTCGCGGGCTACAAACGACGAGAAGAGCGTGTTGAGCAGGTCGCCGGAGATATCGTTGACATAGCGGCGGTCCTGCAGGTGGATGGAGGTGTCGCCGGCATCCCTGAGTCTCGCCAGCTGGCGAAAATACGCCGCGCCCAACATGCCGCCCGAGGCGCCCGTGATCAGGAAGGTCTTGCGCATGAGGTTTCCGCCGCTGAGACTGTCCAGCCGTTGCAGGATGCTCAGCGTAAAGGTGGCGCTACGGCTGCCCCCGCCGCTGCTGTTGATCAGGAAAAGAATGGGTTTGGACGAGGTCTGACGCTGCTTCCATTTTTCCAGGATGTGCAGCATGTTGGCCTTGTCGCGTTCCACGTTTTTGTCCGAGCAGAGGTCAAGGAGGGTCTCGCGGTCATAGAGCGGACGGTCCA